>JAJDNW010000148.1 GCA_022340465.1 Deltaproteobacteria bacterium
GGCCCCAACTGCCTCGGCGTAGCCAATCCGCACCACCGTATGAATCCCACGCCCTTCCATTACGATGCCGAGCCGGGGTTTATCGGCCTGGCTTCCCAGAGTGGCAGCTTCGTCACCCAGATGTTCAACTACCTGGCCGGATTCGGCTTGGGGTACAGCACGGCTTTCAGTGTGGGGAACGAGGCCAATGTAGACATTGTCGACTGCATGGAATACCTGGCCACGTGTCCCCATACGAAAGTGATCGCTCTTTATATCGAAGGCGTTCGGCGCGGAGGACGCTTCATGGAAGCCGCCAGGAAAATTGCGCCGCACAAGCCGATCGTGGCCCTTTACGTCGGCGGATCGGAGGCCGGAAGGCGGGCCGGTTTTTCCCACACAGGTTCCATGGCGGGGCCGGACGATCTCTATGAGGGCATGTTCAAACAAAGCGGCATCATTCGAGCGGCGTCCATTACGGAGTTGTTCGACTTTTGCTGGGCCCTGGGGGTCCTGCCGCTGCCGGCGGGCAACCGCATAATGGTTCAAACAAACTCCGGCGGTCCGGGGGCCACGGCTGCGGACGCCTGTGACCGCGTCGGTATGGTGCTGCCGCCGCTTTCCCAGCGGACGGTCGAGGCGCTGAAACCTTTCATGCCGCACACGGGCACCTTCGGCAACCCCGTGGATTTCACCTTTACCAAAAACCTCATGGACTATTTCGACAAGATCCCTTCCTCGCTGCTGGAGGAGGAAAATATCGACACCTTGTTGACCTATTTCCTGTCCCCCTCCGTCTTTATCGAGCGGGCCTTGAAACAGATGGGTCTGCCCCCCGAAAAAGTCTCCCGGGAAGCCGAAAAATTAGCCCTGGATGCTGCCGACAGGTACGCCGCGGCGACAGCCGGGGGGGGGAAACCCGTTGTCGGCTTCACCCACCGCAGCTTGAAGGAAGACTTTTCCCGGCGGTTGATCACCAACGGTATCCCGTTGTTCCCGGATCCCACAAGGGCTTCCCGGGCCTTGCGCGCCCTTTTGGATTACAAAGCCATGAAAAGGCGGCTGGAGGAAGGATGACGACGAAGGATCTTGTCCTGGCCATCGACAACGGCACCCAGAGCCTCAAGGCCCTTGTGTACGACCTTGAGGGCCGGTTGCTGGCCAAAGAGGTGGTTGTTTTCGAGCCCTACTTTTCGGATCAGCCGGGTTGGACCGAACAGGACCCCGAGGTATTCTGGAGGGCACTCTGTCAGGGATGCCGGTCGTTGTGGTCTCGAGGGGAGGTGGAAAAGACCAGGATTGCCGGCGTCGCCCTGACCACTCAGCGGAGCACCGTAGTAAACGTTGATAAGAATGGTACGGCACTGCGGCCGGCCATGCTGTGGCCTGACCAGCGCAGGACCTACGGTCTGCCTGCGGTGGGCGGTTGGTGGGGCCTCATCTTCATGGTCGCCGGTCTTCGCAAGACCGTTGCCTACCTTCAAGAAGAGGCCGAAGCCAACTGGATTCGCACCTATCAGCCGGAAATCTGGAAAAACACCTACAAATACCTGTTCCTGTCGGGATACCTCACCCATCGGTTGACCGGCGAATTCGCCGATTCGGTGGGTTGTCAGGTGGGCTACGTTCCCTTCGACTACAGGCGACAGCGCTGGTCGGCCAGGTGGGACTGGAAGTGGCGCGTCCTGCCCATGGCGCCGGAACTGCTTCCCCGATTAAAACAACCCGGGGTCGTGCTGGGAGAAATAACGTCCGCGGCCTCGACGCAAACAGGCATCCCGGCGGGGCTGCCCCTGATAGCCGCGGCGGCGGACAAAGCCTGTGAGGTGATCGGCTCCGGCAGCTTGGAACCGCAGGTCGGTTGCCTGAGTTACGGTACCACGGCGACCATCAACGTGACCCACCGGAAATATGTGGAGCCGATTTCGTTGCTGCCCGCCTATCCGTCGGCCATCCCGGGTTATTATGCGGTGGAGGTCCAGGTGTACCGGGGATACTGGATGGTCAACTGGTTTAAAAAGCAGTTCGGTCACCCCGAAATGCAGGTTGCCGCGAAAAAGGACCTGGAGCCTGAAGCGCTTTTCGACAATCTGGTGGACAAAGTCGAGCCCGGTTCCATGGGGCTGATGCTCCAGCCTTACTGGACACCGGGGTTGAAATCACCGGGACCGGAAGCCAAGGGCGCCATTATCGGGTTCGGGGACATTCACACGCGCGCCCACCTGTACCGTTCCATTCTGGAGGGGTTGGCCTACGCTCTCAGGGAGGGCAAGGAGCGTATCGAACGGCGTACGAAAATTCCCATCACCAGCCTACGGGTGTCCGGGGGGGGCAGCCAGAGCCGCAACGCCATGCAGATCACCGCCGATATTTTCGGCCTGCCCACGGCCAAACCGGAGGTGTATGAGACTTCCGGCCTGGGGGCCGCCATCGACGCCGCGGTCGGCCTCGGGCTGCACGAAAATTTTTCCGCGGCCGTCAAAGCCATGACCCACG
The DNA here is from genome assembly GCA_022340465.1 of Deltaproteobacteria bacterium. NCBI lineage: Bacteria > Pseudomonadati > Myxococcota > Myxococcia > Deltaproteobacteria bacterium. The sequence goes on from JAJDNW010000148.1 coordinate 2,476, forward strand.
TGGGCGAGGTTTTCGAACCGGACCTGAAAACCCACAAGCTCTATAACGCTCTTTACCAGGACGTTTATAAAAAGATGTATGGACGTCTGAAGCCCCTCTACGAGCGCATCCGCGAAATTACCGGGTACCCCGAGTAAGGCTAACGGCCATTCCTTGAAGACAAAATTAATTCAAGGATCGGGGAGTTTTAGCTTAAAACCCTTGTCATCCCTGTGCAGGCGGGGATCAAGAGAGCGATTAGCCATATGCCCTGGATCCCCGCCTGCGCGGGGATGACGGGAAAACACCCCGATGGCTCAATTAATTAAAGCCTCCCGGGTTGCCGGGTTCACCGCACCTGCGGCGTCAAATGTCACGCCGCATGCCGAACAACTTCTTTTTTCAGCCCATATAGATCGCCCACGATAAAATTCGCAGCGTGTGTGTAGAGAACATCGGCCCACTGTGTTTTTGTGTTTGCAAACATTTTCCACGTCATGCCCCTCATGGGAAGGGAAACCCGCAGTCACACATCCAATTGCACCGGCCCCGATAACCGCAACGCGTGGACGTACCAACGTCATGGCT
>JAJDNW010000149.1 GCA_022340465.1 Deltaproteobacteria bacterium
CTCGATGGTGGAAGGTATCTTCATGGCGGCGTTCATGGCTTTTATCTTTTCGATAAAGCGGTGGGAAAGTGTCTCTTCCGGCTCGTCTTCCGTGCCGATTCCTCCGGCGATCGCGAGCCGGGCCAGCTTTTTTTCCGCTGCTTCGCGGCTGAATTCCAACACATGAGGAAGGACGACGGCATTGGCCAGGCCGTGGGGCACCCCGTAGAGTCCGCCTAAGTTGTGTGCAATGGCATGCACGTAGCCGACATAGGCCCTGGTGAAAGCCAGGCCGGCGTAAAAAGAGGCCAGCGCCATGTTGTTGCGGGCCTCGAGGTCGGACCCGTCGTTGTAGGCCTTTTCGAGGTTCTCGAAAATTAGTTTGGTGGCGCGCAAAGCGTTCTCATCGGTGTAAGCCGTTCCGCTTCGGTTGATGTAGGCCTCCACGGCGTGGGTCAACGCATCCATCCCGGTGGTGGACGTGATGTGCGGCGGCAGACCAATCATCAATTCCGGGTCCAGCACGGCAATTTTGGGGATCAGCTTCGTGTCCATGATGGCGAACTTTTCGTGGGTTTTTGCATTGGTCACGATCGCGGCGATCGTCGTTTCAGACCCTGTTCCCGCCGTGGTGGGGATGCAGTAAAAGGGAGGAATCGGTACCAGAACCCTGAAAAGTCCCCGCATGAAACGCACGGGGAGCCAGGGGTTCCTGATCCTCGCCCCGATGGTTTTAGCGCAGTCGATGGGCGAACCGCCCCCGAAGGCGATGATGGCTTTGCACCGGTTCTTTTTGTAAACCTCCCTGCCGTTTTCGACATTTTCGATCGTCGGATTCGGTTGAACATCGTCGAAGATGGTGTACTGAATATCATGCGCCGCCAGCGAAGCCTGCAGCCCGTCGAGAAGCTTCAAATCCATCAGTACCCTGTCGGTAACCACCAGAACGTTGCCGATCCCCCTGGCTTTGATGTTGTCGATCAATGTTTTGACGCTGCCCGGACCCGTCAATATCACCGGCACGGGAAACGGCATGACCTTGGATACGTATTTCATTATTTTTTGAACGACGCGATAGAATATCTTCTTCACGGCCCAGACAGTGCTGTTTTCCTTTTTTGTCTTCCGCTTAGCCTCCTTCTCTTCGACAACCGCGGGCGCCGCCATCTCGATGGCATCCACCGGGCACGCTTCGGCGCAGAATCCGCAGCCGATGCAGGTCTTCGGATTCACGATCTCCGGGTAGGCGTGCGGGTCGTCGATGGCCGGGAGGCCGAGGGAAATGCAGTCGGTCGGGCACACATCCAGACAAATGGCACATCCGTTGCAGATCTTCGTGTCGAAAAACGGCTTTTCCCACTCACCGCGCTTGACCTTTAAAACCACATTTCCGGCAGCGTCCCTTACGGCTTCTTCCGGGCACACCTTGCCGCAGGCGCCGCAGTCGATGCACTTTTCTTCATCGATGCGGTGCCGCTCGTTCTTTTCCCCGGTCGCCGCTCCCGTCGGGCAGATATGGGCGCACGCGGTACACCCGCTGCAGTCTTCGCTAATGGAATAAGCCATCATTGTCCTCCTTTGGAAGCAATTCTTTCAACCTGTTCAACGGAGGGTATGCCCGTTTCCCCGTCCCATCCGAACTGCTCCCAATAGCGGCTCATCATGGCTTCTATATCCACGGTGCGCCCCTTGTTGGCCCCTTCGGTCTGGGCCGGCCTTCCGAGGGCCCGCTCGCTGATTTTTATTTTGCTGGGCTGCAGGCCGTGCTTCACATTGAAAGCCTGCTTCAGTGTGTGAATATCGGCGGCCTTGTCGAGATACTGATTGGGGGTCAAGTCCCAGCCGGTGGCCGCGTTGATCCAGTCGAATATACGAATGCGCTTTGCCCCGAGAAAGGTCCCGAACAGGCAGGCACCGGCCGAATTGACAATCGTCATGTACTTGCTGTTGATCGCACCGATCTGTCCGTGCTTTTCCGGGTCCTTGTATTTGCTCCCCTTCCAATACATGGGCGACACCTTGGGAAGGTCTTTGGCGACTTTCCACAACTGAAACATCTCATAGTAAAGCTGGGATCCCAGGGTGTGCCGCCCCGGCGTCGGTTCGACGCTGTAGTGCAGGGCAAACCCCGGATCGTTGCGGCCGTCGTGCATGGCCGGCTCCTGGCCGCCCGCCAGAACGGCGTAGGGCTCGGCCTTTTTTCCTATTCTTTCAACGGCCTGCTTGACCCCGTCGGCCAGCACATGGCCGAACCCCTCCCTCTTTACCATCTTTTCCACGAGGGCGACGATGGCTTCGGAGTTGCCCCAGGTCAGCTCGAGGCCGCCGGTGTCCTCCTTGGTGATCACCCCCTCTTCGTAGCACTCCATGGCAAAGGCGATGGCATGGCCGGCGGAAATCGTGTCGATTCCGGCCCGGTTCAGCAGCTCGTTCAAGTAGAAGATGGCCTCGACGTCCTCGTTCATGCAAAAGCCCCCCAGAGCCAGTACGGTTTCGTACTCCGGCTTGTGGGTTTCGCTGAATTTTCCCGCGGTCGTGCAAATGCCGCCGCACCCCAACGGACAGGAATAGCAGTGGTATTTCACCTTTTCGCAGCTGGTGAAAACATCCGGGTTGGATGCGTGGCTTTTTCTGATCCCCCAGTCTTTTATGCTGCCCTTCCAGTTCTTGATCGGGGAATCGCCCATCTCAGGAGACATCTGGTTCATGGCCACCGTCCCCCACTTTTTCAGCATGATCTTGTACAAAATGCCGTCCTGAGCCATAACGGCGGGCATAATCCGCAAAAGCGCCCCCACAAAAGCCGTCAGCGGCCCGGATACGAAAGGCGGCTGAAACTGAACCCAGTTGTTGCAGATCTTGCTGATACGCTTCATTTCCTCCCGGTCGTGGGGAACGATGCGCTTCGACCCCGCCAGGACCAGCGCCTTCAGCCGTTTGGCGCCCATGACCGCTCCCAGTCCCGAACGCGCGGCCATGCGCCCCTTGTCCGTGGAAATGCCGGAAATCAGCGAAATCGATTCGGCAGCAGGCCCAATGCAGGCGACTTTCGGTTTTTTCCCCTTCTTTTTTGCCGTTTCGAGCAGGCGCTCCTCGGTCGCGACCGTGTCCATCCCCCACAGATCGGCGGCATCCCTAAGCTCCCGGACATCGTCGTCCACATAGAGGTAGACCGGTTTGGCACTGATGCCCCGGATGAAGATGCCGTCGTACCCGCATCGCTTGATTGCCGGCGAAAAGGTACCGCCGCAGTTGGCATCCCCCCAGCCGCCTGTCAGCGGCGATTTCCCCACCACCATCCAACGGCCGGTAAAAAAGCTTCCCGTCCCGGTGAGAAGCCCCGGCAGAAACCCCAGCATATTGTCCGGACCCAGCGGGTCCGCGCCGGCGGGTATGTTTTCATACAGCATGTGGGCGCCCAATCCCATCCCGCCAAGGTACCGTTCATAGACACCGTCGGCAAGCGCCTCCTCGCGAATGTCGCCGCTGGTCAAATCCACATGCAGCACTTTGCCCATGTAGCCTTTTGCCTTCATAAATGCCCTCGCTTTACTTTGAATGCGGCCCACGGTGCGGGCCGCGTTCGAATTAATATAATCCATGCGTCAATGAAACCTGAGTTGAGCGTTTCAAATTTTTAGAATGACGCTTTCAGCTGTATCGCCGTTGGCTTGTACCTAAATTTTGTATCTACTGTCAATTTATAACGATTATACCGGTTGTCATATATATATTCCGCTACAAGCGATGTCGATCGGAAGAAATATTTTTTTCCGAAGCAGTCAGGTAGCCGAATAGCATGACAACCGCTATAACGAAATGAGGTTTCAAAAAAATCACTACTGAACACTGTGGATAGGGAAACTGAAGTTATCTTGCGGCGTTAAAAATGGTAAATCACCGACAACAGGACCGTGTGCTGGGTAACATCCGCTTCGGAATTGGCAATCAGATTGTCGGTTTCCACATCCCGCCCCCAGCGCAGTTGGTAGGCGATGTCGAAAATGAAGCGTTTGTAGCCGATGCCCGAGCCCAGTGATATCCCGTAAAAATCGTTTTTACCGTCATAGGTCGGCTCCGGATCATAGAAGATCCCCCCCCTGATTGGGATGACCATAGACTGATCGGGCCTGATGATCAGGTATTCACCGCCGAACCTGACCTGGGTCGTGTCGTCCACATCCGAATCTTTATCGGCACGGCCGCCGATACCGGCGGTTTTGTTGCCTGCGCTGTCGGTGATGACGTAGTCGCTCCATTCCGTTCTGTAGACATCCAGATCGAGGCTGAACCGATCCGATACCCGCCAGGCCAGCCCAAGCCCGTAAGAAATGGGCATATCCACGTCTATGTCCTCGGAATCTCTAATTTTATCACTGTCGATAATCGCTCCGGTGGTGGCGTCTTTCTGAACCCAGTCTTCGCTGTATTTCTTTTTAACCGAAGCCGTAAAAGGCGTCTTGATCACCGCACCGATCGTAAAATTCCGAAACACGTTCCACATGATCCCGATGTTTACATTGACGCCGCTGAAATCTTTATACGTTTCGGTTATGTCGGTATCTTCCAGGACGTGGGACGCTCCAAAGGTCGTGTCGCTGTGACTTTTAAAATTTTCTTTCCAGCCGTTTTGCCAGAAAAGATCGTCCGTCCAGACGTTCAGGGTCCCGCCGATGGATAGCCTGGGGGTGATTTCAGCGGTGTAGGCGACCCCCAAAGCACCCAGATAGCCGTCCATTTCATAGTTCCGATTCTGCTCGCTTGAAAGTGGTGGGATCGAAGGTGTTGAAAGCGTTAAATCATATTCCAGCTCTCTTTTGAATTCATACAGACGCTGGTAGTTGACGGAAACCACCATGTTGCGTTTGAGCAGGTTAAACGGGAGGGTGGCGCTCAGGTAGTTCAGGTTGGTTTCATCGATGGTGGAGGTGTTGTCGGCTTCAGGGTTGGTTGAGGAAGCGTAATCTTCCGTGCGTACGTTATAGGCGCCCACAATGGACAGCTCGGACTTTTCCAATTGAATCAGTCCTGCCGGATTCCATGAGGCGGCGGTGGCGTCATCGGCGATCCCGATAAACGCCCCGCCCATGCCGATGGCCCTGGCACCCGAACCGACAGGGTTGGGGGATGAGGCAATGCCGACACGGTCGTACAGGTCATACGCATGTCCCTGAACGATAAAACCCGCAAGCATGAAGCAAAGCGTAATCAGAACAATCGTATTTTTTGATGTCATGGCATATCCTGTCTTGAAAGGGTTGTCGCTTCTTACTACCTCCTAAGGTGAGCGCACCTGCTTTATTCACTGGTCAGCGTCATGATAAAACATCCGCCGCCGCCGCCACCGCCGCC
>JAJDNW010000150.1 GCA_022340465.1 Deltaproteobacteria bacterium
AGCGTTGGCATAGAGGCTGTCATACATGGCAGATGCAGCGGTCGGCAGCGCGAGAAAGCAGAGAACAATCATTACCGTTAGTAGCTGTAGAGACTTTTTCATCTTCATATCTCCTCCTTTCAGGTTTTATTCAACAACAGGTTCACGAAACAGTAAAACGTTCCCTCCTTTCTCTTCTCTGAAAAATGTTTGATAGCTGTCATATTAAAAAATCTTGTCCTCGTATATTGCTTGAAACGAAATAAAATTTAAGTTACTGGTATTATTATATATTCTTCCGGAAATCGTTTTCGCCGGAAGTGCCCCGGAATGTGAAAAAAAGGTATTCTAATCCTCAAGTTACGTCATCGGGTTACAGGCAGGCTAACAAAGGAAAACGGCTTTGTCAATAATATTTATGGGTTTTTGAACTATTTTTCTCTTTTTTCGGTCCCTCAGCGGGAAAAACGTCTGCACCCCGTCCCTCTGCTGAGCAGATACTCGAAAAGCACTTGAAGTAAGAAAAGGGATTGGTTATAAAAAATGTATATTTTCCCGCAGACTTGACGCGGGACAGGTTGAACGGGGATGGTTTTTGAGCCTCGAGAATGCGCGCAGTACATACTAGGGAGCAAGGCGGATTCATATGAAAAGAGCATGGAAAAACATTCTGGTGATTGACCTCTGCCTTTTCTGGTTGCTGGCGTCTGTGGCCTTCTGCGGCCAGAAGGAAGGAGGGGAGCGTATTCTGGGGCTCCGTGAGTGCGTGGATCTTGCCATCAAGAACGACCCGGACATCATTGATACGAAGGGCCAGATTCACATAGGGGAGCTCACCGCGAAAGAGGCGAAGAAGGATCTCATCCTGCCCACCCTCAACCTGGGCATGACCTATGGGCCCAAGCTGGATTTTTTCGGGAGGCCCATTGCCACCGACAGCATTTATTTGAGCACGGCGAGCGTGGAGAAGCCGCTGTACCGGGGCGGGGAGCTTATCAATGCGTACCGGCTGGGCCGGAAAATGACCGAGCGTGCCAAATTCGACCTTTTCAGAAGGCAGGCCGGTATAACGGAAACCACCGCAAAGGCGTATTACGATCTCCTCTCGGCCCAGGAAAACGTCCGCTACAACGAGGAACTCGACGAGCAGGCAAAACAGACGGTCGCCCTGCTCAAGGAGAAGTTCGCCATGGGTGTTGCCCTGCGGGTGGACGTGCTCGAGGCGGAAGGCAGAAGGAACAATATCAGGTACCGCCTCATCAGCGCCAGGAACGACCTGGTGGAGGCAAAGGGGAAGATGAATGTGCTCATGGGCAGAGACCCTGAGAGCGACATTCTGGTGCGGGAGGAGTTTCCGGTTCCGCCGCTCAAGGCCGATGTGAAGACCCTGACCGCCACGGCCCTGGAGCAACGCCCCGACCTGCTGTACCAGAAAGAAGACGCGGCCTTCAACCAGCTCAAGATCGCCCTCGGCGAGAGCAGCCGGTATCCCCACCTGAGCCTGGTGGGGAGTTATTCCTGGGAGGGGGACCAGTTCCCCGGTGAGGAAAAGGAATGGGCGGTGGGCGTCAAGCTCACCTTTTCTCTGTTTGACAGCACCCTGAGTTCTTCTGTCGCGCGGAACCGTCTTCTGGAGAACCGCTTCAACTTCGTGGGAACGGCCGCGAATTACGACAGCAAGTCGGTCAATCTCAGCCTGTTTGACGGGAGTTCGAAAAAGATTGATGTGGAAAAAGCCAGGGCGGCATACCGGCTTGCAAAGAACCGTCTTGCCCAGGCGAAACGAAATGCAGCGGCTGACGTGCAGGAGGCCATCAACCGGTTAAGCGAGGCCGAAGCCCTTCTCGAAACGACCCGCAGCATGGTCGCCTACTCAAAAGAGAAACTGAAATTGCTGGAGAAGCGCCTGCAGTTGCGGGAAACCACCGAACTGGACGTGCTGGACGCAAGGACCAGGCTCGCGGATGCGCAGGTCAGATACCTCAAATCTCTCTACGCAAAGGCAGTGGACGTGGTCAGTCTCTACCGGGCAACAGGAAAGAGGCTCCAGTGGAAGGAGACGCCGAAGTGAAGAATGGAATGAGAGTATGCTTTCTGGCCGTGATGTTGTTGCTTCCCCTGCAGGGGAACGCGAGGGGTGAGGAAAGCGCGGATGCACCAGTGATGCAGGCTCCGCCGGTCAGGGTGGTCAGGGCGGTGAAGCGGGATTTTTCCCTGAAACTTCCGGCCATGGGGACCATTCAGTATGTCTCCAAGGTGGACATCAGCTCAGAGATCCCCGGAATCCTTTCTTCGGTTCCCGTGGAAGAAGGCGAGGTGGTGAAAAAGGGACAGCTCGTCGCCGTCGTTGATCAGACCCTGATCAAAACCCGGCTGAAACAGGCCCGGGCCGTGGAGGAAATGGCGGAAATCGACCTCAGGAAAGCCGAGTATGAGATCAGGAAAGCCGGCTTTCGGGTGCAGGCCGCCAAGGTAACCGCTGCAAAGCAGGCGGACAAGGTTGCTTCCCAGAAGAAGCTTTTTGAAATCGGGGCCGTTACCCGCAGTGAGCTTGATGAGGCCATGATAGAAGACGAAAAAGCCCGGGCCGATTACCAGGAGGCCCTGGCCGACTATGAGTCGCTGCAGGCGGAATCGAAGGCGGGGCGTCGTGAGGCAGGAGTGCGGGTAGAGAAGGCCCGTGCGGACGCGAAGGAGATCGAGGCCCGGCTTCGGAAATGCCGCATCACATCGCCCATTGCGGGCATCGTGGCGGTGAAGCGCAAATGGACCGGTGAGTATGTGGGTGGAGGTGATGCGGTTATCGTCACGATTATTGAGATCGGGACCGTGTACGCTGAAGTGGATGTGAACGAGCGGGATGTCAGACTGCTCAAGGGAGGCGAGGAAGCCGCCGTGGTGGCGGACGCCTATCCGGGACGCACGTTCCGCGGAAAAGTGTCCCTGATCAGTCCCCTTGTCAACATCAAGAGCCGGACGCTCAAGGTCAGGGTGAAAGTGAATAATGAGGATCTGTTATTGAAGCCCGGCATGTTTGCGAGGGCTACTATTTTCATAAAAAGTTTCACGGATGCCGTAGCCGTGCCAAGCCAGGCCCTTTTGAAAACCGGGGATGGACGTCCCGCGGTTTTTGTCGTTCTGGGAGGTGTGGCATTTCTGAGGAGCGTGGAAATTGGCCTGCAGAAAGAGGAACTGGTGATGATACGGAAGGGCGTAAAGCCCGGTGAACTGGTTGTCGTGGAGGGACAGAAAAGACTCCGGGACCTGAGTCCGGTTCGGGTTGTGGAGATGAAAAGATAATGAAACTCACCAGGTTTGCCCTCAACCGCCCGGTCACGGTATTGATGGCATTTGCGGCGGTGGCCTTGATCGGGCTGATTTCCTGGAACAGGCTGCCGGTGGAACTCCTGCCGAGCCTCAACTATCCCCAGCTTACCGTCATGACCGCCTACGAGAATGGTGCCCCCCCCGAGATAGAATCATTGATCTCAAAACCCATTGAAGAGGCTGTGGGAACGGTCCAGGGCGTGACCCGGGTTGCTTCTGTTGCAAAAGAAGGAGTCT
>JAJDNW010000151.1 GCA_022340465.1 Deltaproteobacteria bacterium
TTCAACGGTTTCATGATTGCCCTGGCGGGCGTTCTGCCGCACCTCTGCCTGGAGGTTTACGCAGGTTATGCCGGCAAGCACCTGGCCGTGGTAACGGCGCAGGCGCGCAGCACGGCCGTGTTGCACGACGTGCTGCTGGCCGCCGGATTGCTGGTGACCATTGCGGTCATCTACCAGATTTCACGGATCGCAAAACAAGCCGTCGATAATGCAGTAAACGAATTGCCGGCGGTTGAACAGAGCAAGCGTGAGCGGCCGGAATAGTTTCCCGGATAAACCGGCCACGTCAGCCCTGGTCTGGCCTGCCAGGAAATGAAATTTTCAAGACAAATACATATTTTATTAAGATACGATGATAGTTTATTGAAAAAATAGTAAAATTTTGCTTAATTTTGAACTATCCAGGCATTTAAATAACACGCATAATTCGGGAATTGCTGGAATCGTTTTTGGAGAGCTACACAACCAATGGATTTTCTAAACTCATTTTTCAATTGGTTGGAAGCCAAGGAGGAATTGTTATCGGGTCTGACCGCATTTGCTGCCATGCTGGGTATTTCCTATGCGATCCTGACCTTCATCTTTCCCTCGGCCGGACGGGCCGTCAAACGATTTCTTGGTCATGAAATCGATGGTCAGGCTCCCGTCAAGTCGTCTGCAAAAGGCATCACGAGCACGCCTTCCACAACGGTCAGCAAGTCCTCTATAGCCGTCCTGCCGCTCAGGGCGCTGTCCACCAACGAAGAAGACCGTAACATTGCGGCGGGCCTGTCTTCAGAGATAAGCGCCGACCTCGCGCAGGTACCCGATCTGAGGGTTGCGTCCCACCTGGCTTCCATAAACTTTCAAGGACCCAATGTCGACCTCAGGGAAGTTGCCGAAATTCTCAGCATCCGTTATGTACTGACCGGGAGTTTTCAGCGACATGGTGACCGTATGCGATTAATGGCCGAATTGACCGATGCAGTCACCGGTGAGCAGATGTGGGCTCAAACCTATGACCGGGAACTAAAGGATTTGCTCACGGTGCAAGGTGAAGTTTCGGAGGCCATCGTCGGAGCCATTAGCGGCGAGTTGAAGCTGGCCAATACACGCATCGCATTCGAGGCCCCAACCAAGCGGCTCGATGCCTGGGGCCTGGTGCAAAAAGCTTTCAACTTCTGGTTGACCGCCTTTACCCAGGAGGATTACGCAAAATCAATGGCGCTGTTGAGAAAAGCAGTTTCCATTGACCCCAATTATGCCGGGGCAAGGGCATCCCTGGCGATGATATTGAGCCAGCGAACCATTAACGGCCTCAGCGGCGCCAACTTTGAAAAAGACCGTGCCGAGGCCCTGGACATGATCGAGACGGCCGTTAAACTCGGACCCAATGACATCACGGTTCTGGAAAACGCCGGTCTGGTATGGACCCACCACGGCTATACCGAGCGTGCTCGCGAAGCCCTCCGACATGCCATCAAGCTGGCTCCACTGGGTTTAATCGCGTGGGGATACCTGGGTTTCAATCTCGGCTGGAGCGGAAACGCCGAGCAGAAAGAGGAAGCGTTGAGCATTTTCGAACGCTTGATGACCATTGCTCCAAAGCACCCTTCCACTCCTTACTGGAACTATTTCAAGATGGCTCCACTGGTCGCAATGGAGCGGTTCGATGAAGCCCTGCACGCAAGCAACCTGGTCATCGAGGCCCAGCCACAGTTCTATATCAACTACATTGCCCGGGCCAATATCTTTGGCAGGCTGGGTGAGTATGACAAGGCAAACGAGGCGATGAAAACCTGGCTGGCAATTAATCCGTGCCAGACACCGGAATTTGCAGCGGCAACCATTCGAGGAATATGCACATCGGATGAGCTTGCGGAACCGTTCCTGTGCGGTCTGAGAAGCGCGGGCATTCTTAAGTAACAGACAAATAACAAACAGGTGATAATCGCATTCAGGTGAATTCTGAGTAAATAGTCTATGCTTGGATAATATCAACATAAAAAAAAATAACAGGAGGGGAAATTATGGCGTTTGTTCAGGCATCACATTTCGAGTTGGTGGCGGAGGGGCTCGGCTATCCGGAATCACCGAAATACCTGCCGGATGGCAGCATCCTGCTGGTTGAAATCAAGAATCATTGTCTCAGCCGTATCGGTCCGGACGGGTCCCGGGAAGTCGTTGCGCAACTGAGTGGCGGGCCCAACGGACTTGCACTGGGCCCTGATGGAAAAGCGTGGATTGCAAATAATGGCGGATTTAACTGGGAAACCGTTCCTTTGCCAAACGGCCAGGTCATCAACATAGGCACCACTCAGCCGGACAATTATGAAGGGGGTCATGTCCAAAGGGTCGATATGTCGACCGGAAAAGCCGAAACTGTGTACCGCTCTTGCACGAAAGGATTGAAGCTGGGGGGATTCGGTGAACGTGAACCCGTACCAGTGAACTTTCCAAAACCTCTGGGGCTGCGTGGACCGGATGACCTGGTTTTCGACAGCAAGGGGGGCTTCTGGTTGAGTGACTGGGGCAAGCAAAGGGAGCGCGAGGCCGATGTCACCGGCATTTACTACGCAAGCAGCGCGGGCGGGGATATTTGCGAAGCCATCTTTCCATTGGCCGCTCCCAATGGCATAGCCCTGTCACCCGCCGAGGACCGGCTTTACACGGCGCTGACCTATGCCAGGGAGATCATCTTTTGGGAACTGGAGGGTCCGGGGAAAATCAAGCCTAACCCGGCCACCATGGATGGCTCGCACTTGTTGACGGCAAAACTGCCCGGGCAGGCAATACTCGATTCCATGTCGGTAGACGAAGACGGCAATGTCTATGTCGCAATAATGGTGCCCGAAGGCGCGACCCCCATGTCAAACGGCGGAATCGCGGTCGTATCACCGGATGGGAAGAGCGTGGACTTCATGGAAATCAAACTTGATAGCCGCTACGCCCCTCTACCCTCGGCACTGTGTTTCGGGGGCAAAGACCGCAAAACCATGTATGTTACCTGCGGCGCATCCGGCCTGCTGATCAAATGCAGCGTTCACATTCCCGGCCACCCCCTCAACTTTAACCCTTACGACTGAACACGATAGATATGCTGACCAAGTTGTCGGCAAACGGAGCAAATTGCTATGGCGGCGTCTAAAAAAACGACCCTGGATATAAAAACTGTTTTCATTGGCTGGATTGAAGCCATAAAAGCAGCCTGGAAGGCATTCCGGCGTGGTTTGAAGAATTTTGCCAACGCCCCGCTGAGCTGGACGTGGAATAGCATCAAGTACCTGTATGGACAATTTGCCCGCTTCGTCAGGTGGTTGCTGATGCTGCCGGTGCGCCTTTTTAAGGCGATCATTGCCTGGTTTGGAAATCTGACTGGCGGCAAAGTATGGGGTTTTACCTGGCGGGTGGTCGTGTGGGGAGCCGTGATTCTTGGCGCCGGCCTGTTCGCTGCTGTCCACTGGCCGCATTCACAGGTACCCGAAGTTAAAGCGCCTGACCAGATCGTTTACCTGGACCAGGGTTGGGGCATAGGACGGGAATCCGCCGATCGCCAGACCTATTACTTCACGCCGCAAGGCACGGGCAATGTGCTCAGGGACATGCGCTACGATTGGTTCGTGAACCTCGAGCTGCCCTGGGGCAAACGCCGCTTCGCCGACCCCCTCCAAATGCTTTCATATGGATTCCAGGTCGATGCCGAACCGACAGCCGACAATCCGCACCAGTTACCGGTGGGCTTTACCAAGCACTATGATCCGCGTCTTGCCGACGATGTCCTGGATATCACCTGCGCAACCTGTCATACGGGCAATCTGCTGGTAAAAAAAGACGATGGGTCCTCGGTATCCATCCGCATTGACGGCGGACAGGCCATGCACGCGTTCACGGCCGCGAACATGCCGCATTTTGTCCCGGTCCTGATTGCCTCGATGACAAGCACACTGGTCAACCCGGTCAAGTTCAATCGTTTTGCACTCAAGGTACTGGGCAAGGAGCATTACAAGGAAGGCAAGGCGGCCCTGAGAAGCGAGTTTTGGAAGACTTACAAGGCTATCTTGAAGATGGGCATGATCGAAAAACAACATGCTCTCGTTACCGTGCAGGAAGGATACGGACGTACCGATGCATTGACCCGTATCAGCAACGCGGTGTTCGGTGATCACATCACGCCCGACAATTACAAGTTGATAGACGCACCGGTCAGCTATCCACCGGTTTGGGATATATGGAAATTCGACTGGGTGCAATACAGCGGCTCGGTCGCCCAGCCCATGGCGCGAAACCTGGGCGAATCACTGGGAGTGGGCGCCACGTACAATTTCGTTGACGAATACACCAGGCCGATTCCGAAAAAATTCCGTTATGACACCAGCACGCGGCTGGTGGACCTGTACAACATTGAGATCACATTACAGAAACTGCGGCCGCCCGTCTGGCCGGAGGAACATCTTGGCAAGATCGACATGGACAAGGCGGTGAAAGGCGGAATCGCATTCATTCGCACCTGCCAGGGTTGTCACGGACCCCACCCGGCCGGACCGAGACAGAAGAAATTGGAAGCGCCGCTAAAGTCCAAGGATCAACCGCATTGGAAAATGAAACTCTTGCCGGTCAGTGATATCGGAACGGACTCCGTCGCGGCGGTCAATTTCGTACGCAGGACTTTCGACCTTACCAAGACCGGTCTCAGCATCCAGGAAGTGCGCGAAGTGGTAGGTCACGAAATGGAACAGTGGTATGAAAGGGTCCTGGCATATGACTTCCCAACTGAAAACAAGGATTGTTCCGCCAAGGATCGTAATGTAACGGACGGCAAGTGTGATGTCTGGGATACCGCCAGGAAGAAATACGACAACGAAATAGCCGCAGGTCTCGATGCCATCAATCTGTCGGCCACCACCAATGGCCAGGGCCTCAATTATTTTGGTCTCCTGATGAAACGCAAACTGTATGAAGATTTGAACTTCCCGGAAGACAAGCGCCAGAAATTTAATGGTTTCGGCGCCCTGGATTTGCCGCAGGTAAAAATGGTTTACAAGGCCCGTCCACTCGGTGGCATATGGGCGACAGCACCTTTTTTGCATAATGGCTCGGTACGGAATCTTTACCAGATGCTGAGTCCGCAGCGCGAACGCGACAGCAAGTTCTTCATTGGCCGCCCGGAATTTGACCCGGTGCAGGTTGGCATCAAGTACGCGGAACAGAAAGAAGGTGGGTTCTGGCTGGATACTTCCATAACGGGTAACGCCAATACCGGTCACGAGTTCCGTGACGGCTACTCTGCGTGGAAAGAGGGCAACCCACCCCAATTCGGCGTCATCGGCCCGGCTTACACGAGTGAAGAACGCTACGAGATCATCGAATACCTGAAGGTCCACATGGACGACCCGCCGTTATCCGACCTCTTCCTCAAAGCCTTCGAGGGCATGATCACCAGCATCAAGGAAACCATGCCGGAAGAAGGAATGGAGGATAAACTTGCCAGCAACTGGCCCGACGGGCAGCTCTGCAACCTCGACGAGTACCTGGGCAACCACGAGGGCGCCACCAGGCTTGGCCAGGCTGTCAAAACGGACATCGAACTGATCCAAACACGCCTCGATGTCTACTTCAACAGCCCTGCGGAGTGCGAAATCGACACAAAGAACTACTACACACGTTACGGGTGCACCTGTGGCGGAAAGACCAGGTATCAGCGCGGAGGGGAAGCTTATGATGATTAAGAAAGCGTCGAAAGTCATATTGAAGCTACTGGTCATTTTAATCATCCCGGTTTATGCCGGTTACCACTACGTTACCGAGAAAATCTACCAGGCCCATTTGCCCATGGGTGAAGTCATTGGCCCTGACGAGGACACGGTTATGGCCGATGCGATCGCGATGGCGCTGAAGATGATCAACATGACCCGCGCCGGTCTGATCGAGGACGAAATCAAGGGCGATGCGACGCTGGCGGGAACCAGCTTCAAGAAGAAGCCATACGAGACCACTGGCGGGCGCGGCGGTCCGGTGGTCTACCGCAGGGACGTGCACATCAAGAGTCACGGCTGTGTGAAGGCCGATTTCACCGTGCCCGAACTGGACGACAAGTACCGCTGGGGCGTCTTCCGCAAGCCTGGAAGCTACAAGGCCTGGATTCGTTTCTCAAATGGAGATTACAGGCTGCACCCCGACAAGAACAGGGATGCGCGCGGCATGGCGATCAAATTAATGGGGGTCGAGGGTGAGAAATTGCTTCCCGGGCAACGCAAGGCGCACACCCAGGATTTCGTCATGATGAACGCCACCAATTATTTCATCCGCTATCTTGACGATTACGTGGAACTGACGAAGTATCTCGCGGTGGGCGATGATTTCGGTTACTTCCTGAACGGCTGGAGCAAGAATCCATTTAGCTGGCGGTGGCGCGAATTGAGATTGGTCGCAGGCACCAAGAAGCCGCCTCCGGAGACACCGCTCAACACGCAGTATTTCAGTGCCTCCGCCTACAAGCTGGGCCCGGAAAACAATATCAAGTTCAGTGTAAAACCCAGGCAGTGCATGGACGCTGACGGCAAGCCCATGCCCACGCATACCGGTTCCTGGTCGACCGGCGAGAAAGATTACAATTTTCTGCGGCTGCGCATGGCTGAGCAGCTCGAGGCCGGCCCCGCCTGCTTCGATTTCATGGTCCAGTTACAAGTACCGGGCAAGATCATGCCGGTCGAAGACGCCACCATCGCATGGAGTGAAAAAGATTCACCCTTCGTAACC
>JAJDNW010000152.1 GCA_022340465.1 Deltaproteobacteria bacterium
TCATGCCTGCGATACGATCCGAAAAACGGCAGGCGCTATCCTTCCATTTCTACATCCTGGACACGTTCCCGGCCGCTTGAAGGTCTTACGGTTTATAAACTGAAAACCGCAGTTCATACAGTGGTATGGGTCTATATCTATTCGTTTATTTTGGTTTTTTACAGTTTTTTCTATGAAGGTCAGATGATGATATACGTCTTTTTCCAATACACCAATTCGTTGGGAAATTTCTCTCACGGTCAGGGCGTTGCTTTGGAGTTCCTCGATGATCGCCTGACGTATGGTTTGTTTTCTTTCATCCGCCATAACATTTACTTTTTCATTGCCGTGATGAAATCGAAAATCCCCTTGCCCACCCGCATTCTTTGAATATCTGTAAATCCGGCTTTTTTCAGTATTTCCTCTTGTTTGTTGTTATTCAAATGAACGGTTCCTATTACAGTTTCATAACCTTGCCCCCTGAGGGGGCAAGGTTGTTGTCCCCCTGCTTTTATTTATCAAACATTTTTTTCTGCTCGTGGAGCTTTTCTTTCTGTTCCTGATATCTTACATATTTTCGGATCATATCCGAATCTAAGCCTACTGTATCAACACAGTACCCTCTTGCCCAAAAGCTGTTGCCCCAGTAAGGCTTGGTCTTTAACCTTTTGAACCGATTGAACACTCGAATTGCTGTTCTGCCTTTTATCATGCCCACATAATCGGATATCGATATTTTCGGCGGAACCATCACAAGAAGGTGAACATGGTCAATTTGAACGTTTAATTCGACTATTTCACACTCTTTTTGCTCGGAAAATGCTCTTATACAGTTCGATACTTCATTTCCAATCTGGTCGCCCAATACCCGATATCGGTATTTCGGGACCCATACAATATGATATTGGCAATGCCAGATTGTTTGTGTTAATTTTCGAAATCGGCTCATATGTTACTCCTTGATCGTATGTTGTGGGGACAACTTGATCATCGAGTAACATTGAGTCGTATAGATGGCAAAGCCTCTATACTCTGACCTGGCCCTGAGGGCCAGGGTTTCTACGATGGACTAAAATCCTTTATACTGTCCGGATAAGAAAAATCAAGAGCCAGAAGATAGCCACCTCTTTTCAGGGATTGAAAAGCCTTCTCAACGACTTTTTGTCGATCCTCCGTTAGGATTTCGTGAAGCGTGACCACCATGCTGATCATATCGAACTCATCTTTGTAAGGCAATTGCTCCCCACCGATATCTTCTACGCTGACCCGTTCTTCCAATCAAAGCTTGGAAATTGCTGCTTTAGTAATTCAATGGTTTCCTTTGTCAGCATTTCCACCTCCATCCAATAAAGATTTTATCAACCCTATTCGATAGTCATATTAGGGCATTTCCATCCCCATAGTTGCCATTGCCTCGTCGATTTTCGAATATATCTCTATGGTGTACTCAAACCCTTTTATGCCGATAAACATTGCCATCATTTTTACGGCGCGGCTATAAGCTGCATCTAGTTTTCCGTCTTTTACTTCAGATATGGAGAAGGATTTTACCCCCTTATGAGTCATTCTTACTGCGGCTGGAACGGTTTCAATGCTAATGGATTCATCGTGAGGGAATTTAGACAAAACTTCCAGATGTTTTTCTGCAGCGGCGGGGCCGGTGTCACTCGGGAATCGAGATGTAATTTTCAAATACGGCATATCAAACCTCCTTCGATTTCAAATTGTGGGTTGGGGTATAGAATGCCTGCAGCCCTCAGATGGCCTACCGATCACCAACGAGGGCTCGGTACAAGATGCTTCAAACACCTATTCATCAGGTAGAGTTTCATGTCGACACCGTATTTTGGTGCAGAAATGTCGAACGGGTAAGGCGTAACCTCAGCGTTGCGATTATGAGGTTAAGACCTAAGTTGGATGAGATTTTCCAGAAGGCTCCGGATCAGATTGACTCTGCCGCCTGGCTAACGGCAGGTAAGACTCAGCTGCAGGTCGCAGAAAACGATAATGCAAGACTATTCTAAATGGCAGGCTGGGGCAACGTTGAAATAATATGCATAAAATCTGTAGCTAAAATAAGGACAAATGATCCCGGCTGTTGCGAGATAGACCTCATTCTTGAGATGGGGGTCCTACCTAAGTTGAGCGTTTAGCTCCTAATAAAACCAGTTCGGGCGGTCTTTGACAAAATCCCTGGCCGTAATGCGGAGCCATTCCTTCATCCCATCCTCGATGTAAAACGTTGGCATAAGCAGATTATCATCCTCGTCGATCATTCCAACCGCCCTTGCATGGGTGGCCAACGCCGTGTATGGATAAATGCGCACCCCAACCGTCACCTTGACAGCACTCAGCTCGAGTGAGTCGACAAACGCAAGACTCTCGCTAACGGTTTGCCGCGTCTCACCGGGGCTTCCTAAAAGCAAAAACCCCATAACCCCTATTCCGGCAGATTTAAACATGTTGGATATGGTTCGCACGTCTTCGGTTTTAAACCGTTTGTGCATATTTTCAAGAATCACATCCGACCCACTCTCGAAGCCAAGGCTGACTTCAGCGCAGCCGGAAGCCGCCATTTTTTCAACCAGTTTTTCATCGATCTTCCAGGGATGTACAATTCCCCGCCATTTGAGCCTCAAATCCGATTCGATCATACGGCTACACAAATCTTCGGCATAGCCCGACGGCAGATTGAAGGTGTTGTCCACAAAAAAATAATGATCGAACCCTGCGGACGTATAGGATCGCATGGCCGCTATGATGGTATCTATGCTTCGTTTGCGGATAACACTGCCCTCGATTGTTGACGTCGAACAATAACTGCAGTCCAATGGGCATCCCCTGCGCGTCTGAATGGGAAGCCATAAGGGTTGATCGGTGACACGATCGAGCGACCAGATCTGTTTATCGGGTTCGGGAAGTTTGAGGCTGTCTATATTCATAACCGGTTTATTTGCATTTTGGACGTCACCCTTTCGGTTAAACAAACCGGGAATCTTGGATATGTCGCCGCCATTCTGCAGGGCATCCAGCAACAGGACAAACGATCGCTCTCCCTCACCCTGAATACCCATGTCCCCATCAAGATATGTCAATGCATCCTGTGGGAATATGCTATAGCCCGCACCGCCGAGAACAATTTTTGCGTCTGAATATGACCGGCATGTATCGACGATCGCCTTGACCGGTTCGAGGAGAAATTTGACTCCTTCAGAGGCCTGATCGTCGATGTTTCTGACCGATATTCCGATGACATCCGGCCCGTGGTCCTCAATGGTTTTTCTCAGACCGTTCAGGGCGTCCGGTTGCGTCATTAAATTGATCTGATGAACGTCATGACCGGCATCTTCCGCCGCCCTGGCGACGCATGACATGCCCAACGGTAAAACAGGCATGTTCATCGTTTCAGTGTTCGCCGACACGAGGAGCACTTTCATGTCTAACCTCCGGGGCTGTTTTCTTTTTCCTTTGTTGATTTTAACATGTTGCTTTTGCAATCTCGAGGTTTATTGTAAGCACTGGCGTTAAATGCTACAGTACAATATTTTTTCAAATCTATCTATGCTTGAAACACTCACCGTGGGGAGGAGTCACATGGCTTCAGTGAACGCAAACGGCATCCGGATTGAATACGAAACCTTCGGCGACCCGTCATCGCCGGCATTGCTCCTGATCATCGGTCTCGGGTGCCAGCTAATCCATTGGCAAGACGAATTCTGCCGGCAGATTGCCGACAGCGGGTACCATGTTATCAGATACGACAACAGGGACAAGGGGTTGTCGACCAAGATCGAGGGACTGACGGCCGACGAAATCATGGAAAAAACCCTCGCACTGTTCATGGGGCAGGATGTCCCGGTGCCCTATACACTGGAAGATATGGCAGATGACGCTGTCGGTTTGCTGGACGCGCTGCACATCGAAAAAGCCCACATCTGCGGTATGTCGATGGGTGGCATGATCGCCCAGACCGTCGCACTCAACAACCCCGACCGGGCATTGTCATTGACGTCGATATACAGTTCACCCGGCACGAGCGACAAATACGCCCCGACACCGGAGATGGCCGAAGCCTTGATGCAGCCGGAACCGCTGGAACGGGAAGCAAATATCGATTACATGGTTAGTTTTTTCAAACTGACCTATGGCACCGGGCTTGAATTCGATGAAGCCTTTCACCGTTCAATAGCGGCCCGCGCCTATGATCGTTCTTTCTGCCCGGAGGGATCGGGGCGTCAATTGCTCGCCATCATGACCCAGAAAGACAGGGAAGCAGCTCTCAAAGAGTTGAATGTCCCCGCACTGGTCATTCATGGCGATGCGGATCCCCTCGTACCGCTCGAAGCCGGAAGAGCCACGGCAAATGCCATACCGGGCGCGGAATTGATGGTCATCGAGGGCATGGGACATTCCCTTCCAAACCTGAATGCCTACTGGGACCGGATCGCGGACGCGATGGTACGCCACATGGCAGATGCCAATACATAGGGAAAACGAGAGGACACGCATGCTGGACACCATATTTTACAACGGCCGCATCTGCACACTGGACAACCGCAATGCCGTATATGAGGCCGTGGGCGTCAGCCAGGGCAAAATAGCGGCTCTGGGAACCAACCGGGACCTCAAACCCCACACCGGTCCGCGAACCGAGACGATCGACGTCAAGGGCGCGGTCATGTACCCGGGGTTCATGGAAGCCCACAACCACCTGGCCATATTCGCCTACCTGCTCGACGGCATCGACCTGTCAGCAAAGAATGCCGGTAAAATGGATGACGTGCTCGAGCGGGTCAAGGCCGACGCGGACAAAAAGCCCGACGGCGCATGGATAAAGGGTGCGCGCTACGCGGAATACTTTCTGGCCGAAAACCGCCACCCCACGCGCCACGACCTGGACCCGGTCAGCCCGGCGAACCCGGTGGTCCTGTTTCACACCTCTTTTCACGCCTGCGTGCTCAACAGCCGGGCGCTGGAAAAATTCGACATAGACAGGAAGAGCGCGACACCCCGAGGCGGCATTATCGAAAAAGACGCCGACGGCGAACCGACGGGCGTGCTCCACGACGAGGCCATGAATGTCGTTTTCAACCGGTTGTTCTCCAATGACATGTCTGCCATGAAAACGCATGAACTTGCGTCCTTCTGCCAACGGGGGGCCCTGCACTTCGCCTCCTGCGGCCTGGTTTTCGCCGCCGATGCCATGGTGGGGCCCCAGTCCCTGGCCATGTACCAGGCAGCCAGGGATGCCGGACAGCTGCCCATCCGGATCTACACCATGAACCTGTCAACCGAGTCGGATGACCTGGTCAACGCCCGGATCAAAACAGGATTCGGCGACCGCAGGCTGCGCATCGGGCCCATCAAGATTTTCGCCGACGGCGGCATGTCCAACCGAACGGCGGCCGTTGGAACACCCTACCTGACGCCCCCCCATGGAAAAGGGCTCAAGATCCAGAGCCGCGAGGAATTGATCGAAAAGGTTCGCGGGTATCACCGGCTTGGCTATCAGATTGCCATCCATGCCCAGGGCGACGAAGGCATCCGCGACACCCTGGACGCCTACGAAGCCGTGCTTGGCAAAACCTCCGGCAACCCGCTGCGCCACCGCATCGAACACGGCGGGTGCATGTACCCCGACCTGTTGCAACGCACTGCGGCCATGCACATCCCGGTGGCGGTCCAGCCGGTGTTTTTCAGCGAACTGGGGGACGGCTTTGTGGAGGCCTTCGGAGCGGAGACGGCCGACCGGCTGTACCCTTTCAAAAGCATGCTGGCAGCAGGCATCCCCCTGGGTGGCAGTTCGGACTGCCCGGTTTCGGAGATAGACCCCCGCAAAGGGCTTTGGGGCGCGGTGGCCCGCTCCACCCCGTCGGGAAACGTCATCGGCCCCGGGGAAGCGCTGACCATGGACGATGCCCTCAGGATGTACACCACCGGATCGGCCTACCTGTCCTTCGACGAAAACGTCAACGGCACCATCGAGGTGGGGAAACACGCCGATTTCACCGTCTTGGCCGAGGACCCGCGCGATGTCCCGCTTGAAACAGTGCCGCAAATACCGTTTGTGATGACGGTGGTCGCTGGAGAGGTCGTCTGGGCGGCGTAAGAGGCTTGTGTCTTTTTCATTATCCAACAGCCCCTTTGACATGCACTGCCTGGAACATTATAATAGGTTTCGAATGGGGCTGTCTCCCTAAACGGCCTCATACCGCTCACCCTTTAATTCGTCCGGACAAATCCTTGTATGAGGGATTACCAATGAAACCTATCAACACCTTTCGCATCTGCCTGGGTTTGCTCGTCGCCCTGACCGCTGGCTGGATAGGCTGCGATAGCGGGGGCGGCGGCAACAGCTACACCGTCAGCGGCACCATTTACGCCCCCTCCAACACCGCCGTCGACTCCGACACCAACGAAATCAACGTCACGCCGGTTTCCAACGACTATTTTGACGGGAACAGCGCGCAAATTTTGAGCAAGAATCCGGTGATCGTCGGCGGCTATGCCAATGTGGCCTACGCAGGCCAACCCGGGAACTCTTTCGAAACCGGCGACACGAGCGACGTTTTCAAAGTGGCGCTGACCGCGAATCAAAGCGTCAACCTGTACATAGCCGATACCAACGCCGCCGACCTCGACCTCTATCTATACGACGAGAATGTAGACCGCGACGCCCCGGAGGCAGTCGCGAGTTCCACCGGTACCGGCGCCAGCGAAAAGGTGCAGGCGACCAGCGCAGGCACCTACTACGTCGAGGTCCGGGCGCACGCCGGGGCCTCCAACTACACCCTGACCACCGGGCAGACCATCGACGCGGCCACGGCCATGGATGCGCGCCTGCAGGAGGATTTTTTGCCGGGCGACGTGGTGGTCGTCTTTCGCGAGGAGGCCCGGGAACGCATCCGCCGGAGCCTGCAGGCGGAGGGGGACGCCTTGTGGGGCCTTGACCGCAAATCCGGTTCTCCCGGAGGCGAAATGGTGCTCGCCGTCACTTCGGAAAACAGGCGGCGCGTCTTTGCGGCGCTCGCCATCGAGCCGGCGGAAGACAACCCGGTGCTGTTCCAGGCGCAGGACCCCCGCAAGCAGCTCAAGTTGGACACCCTGCGAACGATCGACGCCCTGAAAAAACGTGACGACGTACTGACGGCCGAGCCCAACTACCTGCGCCACGCCCTGGAAGCGCCCGACGACGATTACTACCCCCTGCAGTGGCACTACCCGCTCATCCGCCTGCCCCAGGCCTGGGAACTCACCAAGGGCTCATCCGAGGTCATCGTGGCGGTCATCGACACGGGCATCCTCGCCAATCATCCGGATATTAGCAACGCCAAACTGGTGGACGGCTATGACTTCATCTCCGACACGACCATCTCTCTGGACGGCGACGGCATCGACCCCAACCCGCAGGACCCCGGCGACGCCATGGAGGGGGGCAGCTCCTTTCACGGCACCCACGTGGCCGGGACCATCGGCGCCGCCACCAACAACGGCACCGGTGTGGCCGGCGTCACCTGGAACTGCAGGATCATGCCGCTCCGGGCGCTGGGCAACGGTGGCGGTCTGGCCGGCGACATCCGCCAGGCCATCCGATACGCCGCCGGTCTCGACAACGCATCGGGCATCACCCTTCCCCCCTCCCGGCGGGCGGACATCATCAACATGAGCCTGGGGGGATCCTCCCGGTCCGACCTGGACCAACAGGCCATCGATGACGCCAGGGCGCAAGGCGTCATCATCATCGCCGCCGCCGGCAACAGCGCCAGCAGCACCCCCATGTACCCGGCCGCCTACAACCACGTCGTCTCCGTGAGCGCCGTGGGACCGGACAAGACCCTGGCCCCCTATTCCAATTTCGGCGGCACCATCGACGTCGCGGCCCCGGGCGGCGACGCATCCGACGACAGCGACGGCGACGGCTATCCCGACGGCGTTCTGAGCACCGGCGCCGACGACACATCAGGTACGATCAAAATGATCTACAATTTCAAGCAGGGCACCTCCATGGCGACCCCCCACGTGGCCGGCGTGGCCGCCCTGATGAAATCGGTCTATTCCGGTCTGACCCCGGCCATCCTGGACAACCTGATCGCCGGCGGGACGATCACCGAGGATTTGGGCCCGCCAGGCCGCGACAACCAGTTCGGGCACGGCCTCATCGACGCGCTGCAGGCGGTACTCACTGTTTACGCGGGGGAGCTTCCGACCCTGTTGTTTGTCGATCCCCTCTCGCTCAACTTCGGGTCGACGGACACCATCCTGCTTCTTGATGCCAGCAATTATTCCAGTGAAACGCTGACCGATGTTAACGCAACAACGGATGTTGATTGGATTTCCATCGAGGGTTCTTTCGATGAAGCCGGCCAGAGCGGCACCTTCACGATCAGCGTGGATCGGACAGGTCTGGACGATGGCCCCTATGCGGCAACGATTACGTTTACGTCGAGCGTAAACACGGTCCCGGTGCCGGTGCGCATGCAGGTGGGCGACGCCACCGCTGCCGGCAATGCCGGCTATCACTACGTCGTGCTCCTGGACCCCGACACCTTTCAACCCCTTGCCCAGTACGACGTGCCGGCGCCCACCAACGGGGCCTACCACTATCATCTGAAGGCGCCCATGGGGAAATACATCATTTTTGCGGGCACCGACGCGGACAACGACTATTACATCGGCGACGCCGGCGAGTCGTCCGGCGCCTACCCCTCCCTGGATCAGCCGGCGGTCATCCGCCTGTACAGGGATCTCACAGGCTACGATTTCGCCACGTCGTTCAACTTCAACCTGTCGTCCTCACTCCTGGCGAACAAAACGGGAGCGTTTCAACCCATCAGAATCGACGGCGCGGGGGCGGTTGAGAAATGACGGTCCGAATGACGGAAAAGGAAACGATGCCAGCTTGCACCATACTGAAAAAAAAGGGCGGACGGCCTACAGCCTGGGCGGGGGCGGTCCTCCTGCTGCTGCTTGCCACGCTTTTCACCTACGGAATGGGCCGCAAGGCAGACACCCCGCCGCCGGATTTTGCGGTCCATACACTGCTGAGAGGATCACAGTCGGCAGGTAGCGGCAACGGCCCCTCTGCCGAGTGGGTCCGCTCCCGCGATGCCCTCGAGCGGGTTTTCGCCGATGCCGGCTCCCTGCAACTGTCGGCATCCGAATCGGATCAAGCCCCCGACGTCGACCTAGCAGCCTATCGCGTTCTGCTGGTGCGCATGGGACGCAAGCCCACCGCCGGATACGCTGTGCGCTGCCTTACCGAACGCAGCGGCCTGACAAACGGTACGGCCGTCATCACTCTCGAATGGGCCGAACCCCCGCCGGACCGCCTCAATGCCCAGGTCGTGACCAGCCCTTTCGTTCTGCTGAAAATCACCAAGGCAGGCTACAGCCGGGTAAAGCTCGTCGACCAGGACGACCGGACCCTGTTCGAACTGGAAGCGCCGCAGTAGATACCCGTGCCCGTAGGACTCGGCACTGGTTTCACCCTGGAAGGGTGTTGTTTGGATACCAAGGAAATAGGCAAATCCTAAATCCCAATATCTAAATTCCAAACAAATTCAAATAACCAATGACCCAATGACAAAAACAGAAGCCCGACCACCGACGACTTACATCTACCGTTTGGATCTTTTGAATTTCGGTCATTTGATATTGTTTAGGATTTCGGATTTGGTGCTTGGAATTTTATACCCCCTATTTTCGGCACAGCCACATATCTCTGACCTGACACAAAGGACCAGAATTTCAATACTTGATTAAAGCTGTTAGGCGGACAGGACGCTGGGAGGATAGGAGGCCGGCTTCCCAGCGTCCCAGCCTCCTAGCGTTCCAGCCTCCCATCCTCACTCCTTGCTTCTTCGCTCTTTGTACCCTTCGTACTGCAACGACTTGGCGTTCGTTTTCTGCTTTTGACGAACCGCCGCAGGCGCTCCCAGGAAGGTTTCACGAACCATGGACTTCAATCCGTCCACTTCCTCTTCAAGATTCTGTTCCACCCGTTCCGACTGCACGCTTTGATTGAGACGTTTCTTTTCCTTGTAATAGGTTTCTATCTTCGACAGGGCCTCTTTTTCGGCGCCGGCCTTGACGTCGGCGGCCACGGCCTCCCTCAGCCGGTTGTAGTCCTCCTGGATCACCTTGTCTTCCCAGGTCTGCCTGTGGATCGAAGAGAGCGCCGCGGCGCGGTCCCCGGTACAGGTAACGGTCAGGGCCTTTTTCAAGGGCTCCCTGAAAAAGGTGCCTTTGCTCACGTAGCTTATCCAGATACCTTCCAGTTTGTACGCATTTTCGAGGACCGGCGATGCCTGAAACCGCAGAAACACCTTCCGGGAGCGCCCGGACAAAAGGTCGCCCGGATACACGGCATAGTGCCCGGGATATTCTTTGAAGCTGAATCCGCCCGCACTCAGCAACCGCACCCCCGGCACCTTGGGGATGTGGATTTCCAGCCCGGTGGCGGCCACATGCCTGGCGCTCATGAACTCGTGCTCGAAAACGGCGGCAAAGGCATCCGGGTTTTCCAGGTAGTGGTAGGTTCCCGCCCCCTGATCGGCGATGTGGGCCATCAACTGCTCGTTGAAACTGTCCCCCACGCCCACGGTAGCCACCGAAAAATTTTCCTCGAGGGCGATGGACGCCATGCGCCCGAGCGCCAGGGGGTCGACGATCCCGCGGTTGGCCAGGCCGTCCGATATGAGAATGACCTTGCGAATCCGGGTCCCGGCAGGCTCGGACAGAATCGTGTCCAACCCGGTCCGGAGTCCTCCTCCCAGATTGGTGGCGCCCCCGGCATAGATGTCGTGAACCATCTGGCGCAGCACGGATCGGTTTTGCGTTGTCAAGAACATCAACGGTGCGTGCCTGCGAACGTCGTCGGCATAGCTCACGAGGCTCAATCGGTCCTCCTGAGACAGCAGGCCGATAAGATTGTTCGCGGCCCGCACGGCGTCGCTCAGTTTCCGGCCCTGCATGGAACCGCTCCTGTCCAGGACCAGGACGATGTCCACCCGGTGTTCGGTCAACGGTTCCCGGGGTCCTGTTGCGGCGGCACGCAGTTCAAGATTGAGCTCGAAAATGCCGTCGCCGTAGCGGTAAATTTTTTCCTGAACCAGGTTCCCGGAAAAATCGACGACCTGCAGCGCTTGCGCACCGGTCGTGTCCCTTCCTGCTGCGTGGGCAGACACCGGCATAATGCCGGTCATTGCCGTCAGAACCATTACCATTGTCATCATGCAAAACCGTGTCGTTTTCATACGCTACCTCCCTTTGTATTGGGTTTACCCCAAGGTTGCATAAACAACTACGACGTCACCCTCAGACGCCTTGACTCTGAAGCCCCCGGGCTTTTACAACGTTGGGGTATGTTGTCGGGGGGCCCCCTCGATTCCGGCACCTATTGTAGCGCACGCCCGGTAAAGTACAATTCAAAGAACCGTAAATGATCTCCTTGTTTTTTTTACATAAGTTTTGCTTTACTATTCATGTTTTCGTGGTAAAAAAGGGGTCATGCATAGGCGAAAGAGCAAGGCGAGCATTCTGATAGTGGAAGACGACCCCGCAATTCTGAACGGCCTCATGGACGTGCTGGTTTTCAACGGTTTTTCCGCGGAGGGTGTTGCCGACGGCAGCGAGGGGCTTGCCCGCGCACTCGACAACCGGTTCGACCTCCTGCTGCTCGACGTCATGCTCCCGGGTGTCGACGGGTTCGCCATCTGCCGGCAGGTCCGAAAAAAACGGCCGGACCAGGCCATTATGATGCTCACGGCCAAAGGGGCCGAAGACGATGTGGTCAGCGGTTTCAAGGCCGGCGCCGACGACTACCTCAGCAAACCCTTTTCCCTGAGGGAGCTGATGGTGCGCATCGAGGCCATCCTGCGCCGCACGGGCAGGCTCGTGGGCGACGACACCCTCACCATCGGCGGGATCGTGTTCGACGGCAGAAACCTGCAGGCTGCCACGGACAACGCCCGTGTGGACCTCACCCGCAGGGAAATGGACATTGTCGCCTACCTTTACCGCAACCGCACCAGGATCGTTTCCAAAAAAGAGCTCCTTTCCCGCGTGTGGCACTACCGTGACGCAACCATCGAAACCCGCACCGTGGATATTCACATGCTGAAGCTGCGCAAGAAAATTACCCGCCTCACCAGCGGCCCCCAACTGATAGAAACCGTTCGCGGGGAGGGCTATCGCCTGGAATTGGAAGCATGAAACGCCTCAAACTGCTGATATGGTTTATTTTCCTCGCCCTCAGCATACCCGTGGGCTACTTCATCGTCCAGACCTACGGCGGTCTGAAAGCCGAGGAAACCGCCCGGTTGCGATTCTTTGCCGAGACCATCTTCGATGAGATCGAGAACGAACTCGCGGGAATCGTTACAAAAGAAGAAAACCGCCACGTGGATGCATACAATGCGGTCTACCTTGCGGAAGAAAACGGCGGGACATCGTCAACCGCCCTGCCCTCACCGCTTGCTCAAAAACCTGAAGAAACCTACATTCTCGGCTATCTCCAGAACAATCCCGACGGCTCGTTCCACACCCCGCTGGTGCCGGAGGGCCGACCGGTTGCGCCGGGGCTGCAACACCTGGTCGATGCGCTGCAATCGGTGAATGCCGCCTTCAATGCCCGGCGCGCGGCATCGAACGAAACGGCAAAACGCCCCCGGGAGAAAACCGCCGATAAAAAGGCTTTTAAAAAAACACCGGGTCTTGAAGAACCCTATCTGGACCGCTCCCGCAAAAAAGCCTTTGCCTCGGCCCCACAGCAGCAAAGCAGCCGGGTCGAGGAGATCACCGCGGGCCAGGCGATGCGGTTGTCGCAGAAAAGCCCTTCCCGCCTGCAAAGCGACAACCTGCAGGCTGCCGGGGAAATCGAAGGGGAAAAAAAACGGCAAGGCGGGGAGGAGGCGGGCGCACCGGGGGAAGCGGTCATGGCCGACTCCCAGGCCCCGGCTCCCGAGGCGGACGGGATCGCCGGCAGAACCTTCCAAATTGAAATCGCCCCCCTGCAATCCGTGATCATCTCCGACGACCGCGTGTTCATGTTCCGGCGGGTGGTGATCGGCGACAAGATCTACCGCCAGGGATTCGTCATCGAGTTGAAGGCCCTGGCGGCCCATTTGGCGGCCACCCATTTCAACGGACAACCCATCGCCGGCTATTCCCGCCTGAGCATCGACGTCGCCGGCCGGGACGGCACGGTGGGCATCGCCCGCTTCGGAGACAACGTCCGGGAAACGGCTTTCAGCCTCCGGCGCACGTTTCCCTTTCCCTTCGATTTCCTGTCGGCCGGCCTGGACTTCCGCCTGATTCCTCACACGGCGAACAGGCGCACCCTCAACCTCATGATGAGCGTTTTTGTGGCCGTGTTCGTTCTGGGTTTCCTGGCCATCTACCACAGCGCGCGAACGGTCATCGACCTCGCAGAGCGGCGTTCCCGCTTCGTCTCCTCGGTTACCCACGAACTGAAAACCCCCCTGACGAATATCAGAATGTACATCGAACTGCTTGAACAGGGCATCGCCGGGAGCCCGGAACGCGAACAGGAATATTTCGGCGTGCTGAACGCGGAAAGCGTCCGCCTTGCGCGCCTCATCAACAATGTCCTGGAACTCTCCAAGCTGGAAAACAGACAGCGACGGATCAACCTTGTGGAGGGTAATCTGGACGAGGTCTTCACCGAGTTGGAAACCGTGATGGGGAAGAAGGTGCGCCAGGCAGGCTTCACGCTGACCATCGACAGGACGCGCCTGCGGCCCTTTTTCTACGATGCCGAAATCATGATGCTGATTCTGACCAATCTGATCGAAAACAGCCTCAAGTTCGGCGCAAGCGAGCCGGTGAAGTCGATCACCGTCAAAACACGCCAGGAAGGCAGCTTGACAGAAGTGGCCGTGGCCGATACAGGCCCAGGTATTCCACGCCACGCGCTGAAAAAAGTGTTCCGGGACTTCTACCGGGTCGAGGGCGCCCTCACCCGGAGGACAGGCGGCACCGGCATCGGCCTGGCCCTGGTAAAAAAATTCGCACGTCTCATGCACGGAACCGTGACCGCCCGCAACAACGACGGCCCGGGATGCACCATTACCCTTTCCTTGCCTGAAAGCGACCAGAGCAGATAATCCCAGCGGGTTTCAAATTTTATTGATAACCGTTCGATATACCGTTTTAGCCTGTGAATGATTGAATTTGGTATCTGTTTGGGATTTCGGATTTGGTGCCTGGAATTTTGTTTCCTCTGTTACCGGCGTTTGCCGTTAATCGATACGCTCCAGACGGTAGCCGGCCGCTTCGAGATCGGCCTGCACCTCGCGGGCATGGTCACCGCCCCTTGTCTCCAGCTCCAGCTCCACCCGGGTGACGTCGATGGGATTGTTTCTGACGTTGCGGTCATGGTAGATGTGCAGCACGTTGGCCTTCAGCTGCGCAACCCGGTCGAGCATCCCGGCCAGGGAACCGGGCCTGTCCGAAAGGCTCAGCCTCAGACGGATGATTCGGCCGTGCCTCAGCAATCCCTGGTTGATGATTCTCCCCAGAAGCGGGCTGTCCACGTTGCCGCCGCTCACCAGGAGCACGATCTTCCGGTTTTTTAAAACACCGAGCGCACCCCCGATGAGAGCCGCCAGGGGGGCCGCACCCGCTCCCTCCGCCAGGGTCTTCTTGCGTTCCAGGAACATGAGGATGGCGGCGGCAATCTGTTCTTCCGATACCAGAACGAGGTCATCGATGTATTGCCGCACGATTTCATAGGGAATCCGGCCCATCTGTTTGACGTTGATGCCGTCGGCAATGGAGGTCTCCCCGGCCACCGGTACCGGCCCGGACGCCTTCAGGGCTTCGGCGGCCGACGGGCAGACCTCGGCCTGTACGCCGATGATTTTCACCGCCGGTCTGATGGACTTGGCGGCCAGGGCCACGCCGGATATCAGACCGCCGCCACCGACGGGAACGACGATGGCGTCCACGTCCGGGAGGTCGTCCATGATCTCCAGGGCCACGGTCCCCTGCCCGGCAATGATGCCATGGTCGTCAAACGGGTGGATGAACACCCTGCCTGAATCGGCCAGCCGCATTGCCTCGGCAATGCTGTCCTCGACGCTGGAGCCGCATAGCCGGACGTCGCCGCCATATCCGCGGGTGGCCTCCTGTTTGGATATGGAAGCCCACTCGGGCATGACAATCGTTGATGGCACACCGGCGTGCCTGGCGGCCAGGGCCACCCCCTGGGCGTGATTTCCGGCGGAAGCGGCAACGACCCCCTGCCGGCCGATGGCTTCCAGGCCGGACAAAATCATGTTGGCCGCCCCTCTGATCTTGAACGACCCGGTTTTCTGGAAATTTTCGAGTTTCAGGTGCACCTCACACCCGAATTCCCGGCTCAGGGTCGGCGAGTGCACCAGCGGTGTCTGCAAGATAATGGGGGCTATCAAGTCGGCGGCTTTACGTATATCTTTTAATGATATCATTGTGTTTAAGCCATTTTATTAATGTTTAAATGGAAGCTTTTCAACAGCAGGCTGCGGGGAATTCGCGCGCTGTTTCAGTTCATCTTCAGGCAACCTTGCATGGCGCGATGCAGCAACCGGCGGTCCGGGTTTCACACTATCACGAAAATTATAAAAATACGAGGTCGCAAAAGACCGGCTTTTCCCGCTTTCCAGGTCGCCTGCTTTCGTGATAACGGTTGCTTTGTTCCAGTATTTAGAGCAGTTACTATATTATATAGGTTCCGTTTCAACATGGGATTGGAAGGTGGAGGGCACACGGAACGTTATTCTGACAAACACGATAAAGCCTGGTCACCTGGGCCAGGATTCTTTACTTTTTCTAGGGCGGCCGATTGACAGTGGTTGACATTCTCCTCATACAGCCCCCCATAAGGGACTACTATTTAACCAAAAAGCGCACCATCCCCTATGGATTGGCCGGCATTGCCGCCTGCCTCGAGGAAAAGGGATTCTCGGTGGCGCTTTTCGATGCCCTGGCCACACCCAAATCCAAGATTATCGATCCGCCCCCTGAAATGGCCTATCTCTCGCCGCATTACGGCCGCATGGACCGGTCGCCTTTTTCCCTTTTTCACGCGTACAGGCATTACGGTTACAGCTTCGAGCACATCGGCGCCGTCGCCCGGGCGTCCAACGCCTTCCTGGTAGGCATCGCCTCGCTGTTCACGCCCTACGCCGACATGGCCATCCAAACCGCGCTGCGGGTGAAGGAATATCTTCCCGGGTGCAAGGTCGTGCTGGGCGGCCACCACCCCACCGCACTGCCGGAAGAAGTGCTGGCGTCCCCGGCCGTGGACTACCTGGTACGGGGGGAGGGGGAAACGGTCCTGCCCATGCTGGCACAGGCGCTGCACAAGGGCAGTGATCCCGCAGGCATCCCCGGCGTGTGCTACAGGAACACAGACGGCACCTGCCACATCGCCGAACCGGTTTTCCCGGCGGATCTCGACCGCCATCCCCTGCCTGCACTGCACCTCTTGAACTGGAAATATTATCGAAGGGGGGGGAAATCCGCTTATACTGTCACTGCCAGTCGCGGTTG
>JAJDNW010000153.1 GCA_022340465.1 Deltaproteobacteria bacterium
ATGGTGAAAAAGGGAAGTTTCTTATCGCCGCCGGTGTCGGGGGTCCGGATCGTCACCGGTTTTGGCGTGAAGGATTCCAGCAGACCGCGATAAAGCCGATACTGTTCATCCTCGGTGGGAAGCGTGTCGCGCGCGATAAAAAAAAACTCCGTGCGGTACAGGCCCACACCTTCATATTCTGTGGCGCACATCGGCAAATCATTGACGCCGATTCCCAGGTTTACAAGCATTGGTATCTGCATCCCGTCCATGGTTTGTGCCGGCAGCCGGCGCAGTGTTTCAAGTTGAGCGGCGATGGCCTGCTCTTCCTGCACGCGTTGCCGAAACGCATCGATATCCACAACCGAAGGATTGATGCAAACGGTGCCCTGGTTACCGTCAAGGGTGATTTCGCAACCTTCCAAATTGCCGATGCACAAGTCGGTCAGCCCCATCACGGCGGGAATGTCCAATGCGCGGCAAATGATCGCCATGTGGGATAATGCCGATCCTTGAACGCATACGATGCCGGCCAGCCGGTCGCGGGGCACTTTTGATATCTCGGCCAGACTGACCCCCACTCCCGCCAGAATGCATCGTTTCGGGTAGGTTTTAGCCCCCGGCGCGTCCTCTTGTAAATGAATCATAACCTGTCGGCCGATGTTGCGAATATCTTCGGCGCGCGCGGCAAGATACGGGTCGTCCATTTGTTCAAAAACACGCGTCATTTCAACAATCGTGTCTCTAAGCGCACCGCGCGCCCATTGCCCGTTTCGGATCCGCGCCACCGTGCCGTTGGTCAACTTGCCGGATTCAAGCATCATGATGTAGACATCGAACAGGGATAGCGTCTCGTCGGCCAGGTTGGCGCGCATGCGTTCCTTGCCGGCACGCAATTCGTTTTTAGCAGCGATTACCGCCGCCTGGAAGATTTGAACTTCAGATTCGATGTCTAGCGCGTTGCGATCGGGTGTCGATCGCAGGTCCACTGGTTCCGACAGCGCGATATTGCCCATCACCAGGCCCGGCGCACAGGGAATTCCGTGTATAAGAATTTTCCCACGCGCGGGTTCATCCAGCCGCCGACTGAAATCCCATTTCGCCAGAAGGTGATGAAGGGCCCCGCCAAGCTGGAAGGCCAGTGTCGTAAAAAAGGCCGCATCGTCATCGCTAAAGCTCCGCCGCTCATGCTTCTGCGCCACCAGCACACCCATTGTCCGGCCATGATGAATGATGGGCGCGCCCAAAAAGCCGTGAAAAGACGCATCCCAGCTTTTAGAGGCGTGATCGAAGCCAGGATGATCAGCGCCATTTGACAGGTTGATGACTGCTTCATGCGCCGCCACCCAGCCCACCAGCCCTGCGTTACGGCTGACTTGCACCTTGCCGACATCGACGGGCATTACACCGTCAACCGCCATGAAGATAAACCGGTCTGTTTGTGTATCATGAATGTAGACGGAACATACATCTGCAGCCATGGACGATCTGGACCGTTTCACAACCAGCGACAGGGCCTCGTCCAGATGCGTCGTGTTGTCGACCTCGTTTACGATTTGTCTTGAACTTGGACTCATAAGGGCGGTTTCCAATCTAGTACGAGTCCTTCGAAAACAAGGCCGGCACAGCAGATTTTCCCTTTGGAGGTTTGTCGGCAATCATCGCTTCCGTAGTAGGGAAAACCCGCTGATGTTGTCGACCACCGGCTTCAACATATCGTAAGGGTCCTGATCTTTAGCCGGACCACCAAGGTAATAGACCCACCCGTTTGACCTGGCTGCCATCCGTTCGATGCCGTTTCTGCCGAGTTCGTCCCAATTGTAAGCGACGATGAAGTGCTCGATATCGAGGCTCATAAGAATCGTCGTTGCCTCGGGGGTGACATAGGAGCCCAATGTCGAAACAACGACCGGTTTGTCATGTTCCAGGAGCAGGTTGTAGAAGGTAAAATAATCAAAGATGCCCTCCACCAGAATGATTGTCCGGTATTGCCGGATATGCCGCGCTGCCTTTTCGATGCCGTAAAGCCAGGCTCTGTCGGAAAGGGGAACTTCTCTGCGCTGTTGTTTGAGCCAGCGAACGCCCCTGTCGCCCGGGTGTCTGCCGACCAATCCAGTCGCGAGAACATCTGAATCAAAAATAGGAAACACTATCCGTCCGGCTAAAACGTCGCCGTAATTTCTTGAAAACGGATATTTGCGTCTGAAATCGATCTGCCGAGAATAGTATCCATATTCCACGACGCTGTTGTCGTTCAGCAATCTGGCCAAGCCGGCTTCCGTGAAAACATTGAAGGTCCCGTTATCCTTTTCAAAGCGCCTCAGGAAGCCGTCTATCATCGCCCTGCCTCGGTACTGTTCATCACTGTAGGGCGGCGCGTAGCCGATGTTGAACTTTTCAACGGCGTCTTTTCCAACTCCGCGGCGGGCAAGATAATCCCAAATGTGCTTGAACCGGTTTTCATCGGAGATCAAAAGGTCATGGTAAAAGTCGGCGGCATCCTTCAAAGCGGCAACGATGGAGGCATCAAGTCTCTTTGGTTCCACAAAACCGGCGGTATCATCGGGCTCGGGTGTGTCATCAGGCTCGGGAATGGAGGGGCCGGCGCCGGTATCAAAATATAAATCCGCTTCTCCCAGATGCGCAGCCCACGCCTGCTGCGCCTTTTTGAATCTAATTTTATTGCGCAGCATGATCAGGTCGTAAATGCCCCAATCGCCCTGGCAGGCGCCAAAGCAATGAAAACGGACCTCGCTCTTTTTGTTCACATAAACCATAAAACTGTCCTTGGTGTCGGCATGCAATGGGCATGGGGCGCTGTACCGATTCATTTTAACTTTCGTGAAACGAATACCAAACAGCGTTTCAGCATAGTGGATGATGGTATCGATGGTCGCCGCCGGTTTTATTTCCTGATAGGTTTTCATTGGTTAATCAGATAAAAAACAATTCTATTGAACACTCCCCGCAGCAAGCTTAAGGGGAATCTTCACCGTAAGGAATTCTATCAAATATGATTCGCTCGCTTACCCTGCAGCAAGCTGCAGGGAATGCGCTCGCTATCTCGGTTCAATGCTATTTCCCTTTTCCTCGATTCCAGAAGTTTTTCGGGATGGCTGATCGGGCGAAACGGTAGCCGTTCCTGGTACCGCCGCCGCCAGCATCTGTCTTAGCTCCTCGCCCTGAACGCTTTCCTTCTGCGAAAGAAGACGGGCCAAATCATCGAGGACCGTTCGCCGTTCCGACAGAATTTTGCGCACGCGCTGATGGGCTTCATCGACAAACCGTTCGATCTCGTCATCAATTTGCGCGGCTTTGGTTTCGCTGTAGTTTTTTCCCGAGGAAAAGCTTTCCGGCAGAAACATCGCCTGGCGCGGACGCTCATAGCTCACCAGGCCCAGCAGATCGCTCATGCCGTACTCCGTGACCATGGCCCGGGCGATGTCCGAGGCCCGTTGCAGATCGTTCTGCGCGCCGGTGGAGATTTCATTGAAAACGAGTTCCTCTGCTACCCGGCCGCCCAAAAGAACAGCCAGTCGATCGTT
>JAJDNW010000154.1 GCA_022340465.1 Deltaproteobacteria bacterium
ACAGTACACTTTCCCCATGACGGTGGATCAGGTCATGGCGGACAGGGAGGTGGCCTTCCCCCTGACCCGGGCCATGTGTGCGCCCGTCGGCGACGGGGCGGCGGCAGCCATCCTTTGCAGTGAGCGATATATGAAGGAGCACAACAGCTCCCGGGCCGTAAAGATAAGAGCCTCCGTCATGACGTCCGGAACCAGGAACGGTCCGCCGGATGTCACCCAGCGGGCATCGAATGCAGCCTATGAAGCCGCGGGACTGGGACCGCAGGATATTGACGTGGCTGAAGTTCACGATGCGACCGCCTTTGGCGAGCTCTATCAGTATGAAAAACTGGGTTTCTGTCCGGAAGGTGAAGGCGGCCCCTTTGCAGAAAGCGGCGCCACGGCCATCGGTGGTGAAATACCCGTCAATACCAGCGGCGGTCTCATCTCCCGCGGTCACCCCATCGGCGCTTCCGGCCTGGCCATGACCCATGAGCTGACGACGCAGCTGCGCGGTGAGGCTGGAAAACGGCAGGTGGAAAATGCCCGCATTGCCATGGCCGAAAACGGCGGCGGCACGCTGGGCCTTGGGGAGGCCTCGGTGGCCGTTCATATTTTTGAAAAACCCGGAAGGATGCGGATATGACGCCCGAATACAAAAACATCCTCTTTCCGACGGATCTCTCCAACGAATCGCGGGCGGCCTTCGACCATGCCATCAGCCTAGCAAACCGTTACGGCGCCCGCATCACCGTTTTGCACGTGCTGGAAGAAATGTCGCGCGCATCCAGCAACCTGCTGACAACCTATCTGGGTCGGGAAAAATTACAGGAGATTGCGAACACCCAAAAACAGGACACCAGGAAGGCGCTGATCGGGAAGAAAAAAGAAGCCCTGATGATCAAGGATGCACTAACCGCCTTCTGTGATGCGGCCCAAAAAGATCACCCGGAGTGCACGTTGATCATGGATGACATTGAAGTCGTTATTGCCGAAGGCCATGTGGTGGATGAGATCGTCACTGAAGGCGGAGAGCGGCATTGCGATCTCATCGTCATGGGCTACCACGCCCGCGGAAAGATCGAAGGCGCCGTGCTGGGCAGCACCAGCCAGCGGCTGTTGCGCAAAAGCGGGATACCCGTTTTTCTGATACGGATGAATGCATAGAAATCAATGGAGGTTGTCACATGAAAGCATTTCAGTTTAAAGCGTGGCTGCAACCGGCTGAACTGGTGGATGTACCGGTTCCCGAGCCAAAGCCCGGAGAAGTGCTGGTCCGCATTGGCGGGGCCGGTGTTTGCCACTCCGATTTACACGTCATGCACCACTGGACACCGGACGTTCGGCCCGAGGTGGCGGACTGGCCGTTGCCCTTCACCCTGGGCCATGAAAACGCCGGCTGGATCGAGGGCGGTGACAACGGTGAGCTCGAGCAGGGTACGCCCGTTGTCATTCAACCCCTGTGGAACTGCGGTGTGTGCCGCGCGTGTCGGCAGGGAGACACCAATGCCTGCGAGGCGGGCCACGAGAAACGCGGATTTTCCGGGGGGCTGGGTCGGGATGGCGGGTTTGCCGAGTATATGGTTGCACCGTCCCACTGTCTGGTCCCGCTAAAGGACCTCGAGCCCTGGAAGGCGGCTGCTCTCACCGACGCCGGGCTGAGCGCCTACCATGCTGTCAAACGCTGTCTGCCGGTGTTGTCCCCGGACGTGGCTGTGGTGGTCATCGGCATCGGCGGTCTGGGTCAGATGGCTGTCCAGTTTCTGAGAGAACTCTGCGGTGCAACCATCATTGCCGTGGATCAGGATGAAAAAGCCCTTGATCGGGCCGCGTCAATGGGGGCCGACCGCTGCCTTTTGTCGGCCGACGGTACCGCCGGGGAGATAATGGCGGCAACCAACGGGATCGGCGCCATGGCGGCCGTCGATTTCGTGGGTTTGGACACCACCATGGCGCTGACTGCTGCCGTGGTCCGTAAAAACGGCCGCATCGCCATTGTCGGACTGGGCGGCGGAACCTTTCCGTTTCGGTTCGGTGCGCTGCCGTATGGCTGCTCCATGGTGACCACCATGGGCGGAACTACACCGGAACTGGCCGAAGTCGTGGCACTGGCTGAATCAGGGCGCGTGCAGCCGCATGTTGAGAAGTACCCACTCGATCAGGCCGTGGACGTGTACGACAGGCTGAAAAACAACCAAATCACCGGCAGGGCGGTGCTGATACCGTAGATGCAGGCCAAAGCACACAGGAGGAAAAACAAATGGGATATGTAGAACTGGACATGGACCTGAGCAAGGAAGTTGTGGCCATGCTCAAAGAGGTCAAGAAGTTTGCCATGGACGTGGTCCGGCCGGCCGGTATCGATCTCGACCGGCTGCAGGATCCGGCCGATGTTTCCGCGCCCGGATCGGTTTTGTGGGACGTGCATCGAGCCTTCCGAGAGCTCAACCTGCACCAGATCGGTATACCCGCCGAACTGGGCGGCATGGGGGATGACATCGATCCCAAATTCAAGCACCTCATGGCCGAGGTGATAGGGTACGGCGATGCCGGGCTGGCCGTCAGCCTGGGGGTGTCCATCAATCCGTTCAGGGTTGCCGCGATGTCCCAGGACCCCGCGCTGCAGCAGCTGGCCAGGGATTTCTGCAACGACACCTCCGGTGAGATGATCGGATGCTGGGCCATTACCGAACCGACCCACGGGTCGGACTATATCATGGCCATGGATCCCACGTTCAGCGATCCCCAGTGCGGTCCGGACCTTATCGCCGAGCTTAAAGGGGATGAATACATCCTCAACGGGCAGAAGTCGGCCTGGGTGTCCAACGGCACGATTGCCACCCATGCCACCGTCCATGTCGGGTTGCAGCCTTCCAAGGGGATGCATGGCGCCGGTCTGGCCGTGGTTCCACTGGATTTGCCGGGCATATCCAAAGGCAAACCGCTGGACAAAATCGGGCAACGCGCGCTGAATCAGGGCGAAATATTCTTCGAAGACGTCAAGTTGCCCAAGCAATGCATGGTCGTTCCCGACAGTCGCATGATGGTCCCTCTGGCCAAAGCGATTCTGACCGGTGCCAACACCGGCATGGGGACCGTTTTCGTGGGGCTGGCCCAGGCAGCTTTCGACGAGGCGCTGAATTACGCCAAACAGCGCATTCAAGGCGGCATGCCCATCTTCGAGCACAACAATATCAAGCTGCAGCTGTTCAACATGTTTCGGAAAGTCGAAGCTGCCAGGGCCTTGGCCAGGAGGGTGTCCCTCTATAATAGCATCAATCAGCCCGGTGCCGCCCAATACGCGGTGGCTGCCAAGGTTACCTCCACACGCGCCGCGTTCGAGGTGGCCAGCGAGGCCATCACCATCTTCGGCGGCAACGGATTGGCCCGGGAGTATGTGATCGAAAAGATGTTTCGCGATGCCCGGGCTTCCTTGGTCGAGGACGGCGAGAACAACGCCCTGTCCATTGCCGCATCGCATGAACTCAAATAAAGGAGCCGCAACCATGACCGCAGCGATTATCCCCAACACGATTGAAGAAATGACCCCTGAGTGGCTGACAGAATCCCTGACCGGTTCGGGGGTTATAAACGGCAACGCCGTCCGGGCAGTGGAAAGCGAAATCATCGGATCGGAGCAGGGATACATGGGTATTTTGGCCCGATTGTCCCTTACGTATGAAAAAGCGGATGATGCCTTGCCGTCCACCATGGTCGCCAAGATCCCCACCCGGGAAAAGAAAAATAAAATGATCATGGAAGCCTTCTGGAACTTCGAGCGTGAAAACCGGCTCTATGAGGAAATTCTCGACAAGTTGCCGTTGAGAACGCCGCGCTGCTATTTTTCCGACTTCGATCCCGGCTGGGACGCAGAAAAGGTCAACACGGTCTACAGACGCTATGGCAAGCTGCCCACGGGTCTTGTGGGTATTTACTTCATTTATGTCGGCCTCAAGAATGTCGGGATGAAAAGGCGCTACATCCTTTTGCTGGAGGATTTCAGTCATCTCGAACAGATCGACCAGCGCGACGGATGTTCCTATGCGGATGCAGAGATGATGATCAAACCGCTGGGGATCGCCCATGCCGCCTTCTGGAAAAGCCCCGAGCTCAATAAGTACTGGCTCAAGAACCACGCCGACTTCAGTAATATGATGGGTTTCCTGTCCGGCCGCTGGCCCGCGGTCGTCAAAAAGGCGCTTCCGGACAAAATCGGCCAACAGGAAATGGCGGTATTTGAGTGGCTGAAGAAAAACAACAAACAGCTGGACGAATACACCCGGAACCGGCCGCATACCCTGATTCATACGGATTACCGGCTGGATAACATCTTTTTTGACCGCGAAAAAAAAGATATCGCCGTGATTGACTGGCAGGCCAGCTGTCCGGGATTGGGGCTGTTCGACCCGTGCTTCTTCATGCTTAACAACGGAAGCCGTGCGTTCACTCCGCAAGAAGCCGAAGCGTTGATTACCGTTTATCACCAGGGACTGGTTGAGGGCGGCCTGTCGGACTACAGCCTCGATGAATGCCTGGATGATTATGTCTACGGTTTGCTCCTGGCCCTGCGTTATGTGCTGATCATCGTTGGCGGCGTAGAGGTCGAGAAGGACCCCAACGCCCGCTACATGTTGGGCCTCTGGTTTGACCGCATGAAGCCTTTGATTGAATCCATAGACCTGTCCAGCCTGTTTAACTGAGGAGCGTGACAAGCAATGGAACTGATCTTGATCCGGCATGGATTACCCTATCGCGTCGAAAAAAAAGACGGAACCGCAGCCGACCCTGAATTGAGCCCAAAAGGAATCGAACAGGCACAAAAACTGGCGCGCTGGCTGCAAAACCAACCATTGGATGCCATCTACTGCAGTCCGCTGATGCGGGCCAGGATGACCGCGGAACCGCTGTCGGATGTCAAGGGGCTGGACATCAGCATAGAACCGGACGTTGCCGAAATTGATGCGCAGGCGTCCACCTACATCCCCTTGGAGGAATTGAAAAAAAATGAGCCTGAAAAGTGGCGGGAGTTGCTGGAGGTCGGCATGGAAGCGGTTTTTGACGGCATGCAGGACCTTAAGACCTTTCGCCGGAAAATAATAAAGCGCATCAAACAGATCGTCGCCGACAATAAGGGCAGGAAGGTGGCCATCGTTTGCCACGGCGGCATTATCAATATCTGGGCCGCCCATATCCTCGGCCTGGAAAAAAGCCTTTTTTTCAAGCCGGATTATACCAGCATCAGTCGGTTTATGGCTTCCGGCTCCGGCGTCCACAGTCTCGTCAGTCTCAATGAAACAGGCCATTTGCATGGTGACTGATCAACGAGCCAACATGGAACGACGCATGGATCATATGCTTATGGCAGCGACCAAACCCGGTGCCATATATGCGGTTACCAACCAGACTATCGGCGGCGTCGACTATAAGGTCTTTGCAAACGCTTTTAAAAATCTCAGGGAAATGTATGCTTCCAGCTTGGAAAACGACCATATCTATGCACGTAAACTCGTCGAGTGGTTCGGGAACCAGGATTGGACCTTTCTGGTATATGAAGATGAGCGCTACTCCTTTGAAGATGCCTATCACCTTGCGGCCGGGTTCTCCAAGCAACTGATAATAAGGTTCGGCATCAAGCCCGGCGACCGGGTGGCGATTGCCATGCGCAACTACCCGGAATACTGCCTGGCATTCATGGCCATCACCGCAATCGGTGCAATTGCCGTGCCCCTGAATTCCTGGTGGCAAGGCGAGGAGCTGGCCCATGGTGTTCAAGACAGTGAACCTGCCTTGATCCTGGCGGATGAACAGCGCATGCAGCGCATGCTTCCGCACATTGAAAATTTGGCCCTGCCTCTGCTGATCACCCGGGCGGAAAAGCCGCTGCCCGAGCAGGCCCGTCCTCTGGCCGATTATCTATTCCGTGAAAAACTTCCCGAATTCCCGCCGGTCGAAGTCAATCCGGACAACGATGCCTTTATCATGTATACCAGTGGTTCCACGGGAACGCCCAAAGGGGTGGTGACCACCCACCGCGCCATTATCAACGCAGTGATGTCCTGGCAGATGCCGATCGTTGGCATG
Source organism: Deltaproteobacteria bacterium (assembly GCA_022340465.1). Lineage (NCBI taxonomy): Bacteria > Pseudomonadati > Myxococcota > Myxococcia > Deltaproteobacteria bacterium. The sequence continues at coordinate 6,061 of JAJDNW010000154.1, forward strand.
CTCATGACCTGTCCGCATAAAATCGAACAGATCAGATCCCGGCATAGACCGTCAGTGCTGCTGTCAGTTCCACTTTTTCATGTCACCGGTTGTGTGGGAGGTTTTCTGTCTTCATTTTTCATTCGGCAGAAAGTGGTGATGATGCGCAAATGGAATCCTGAGGAAGCGCTTCGATTGGTGGAAAGCGAACGCATAACGCGGCTGGGCGGACCGCCGATGATGACCTGGGAATTTGTCAATTCACCTGCATTCGAAACATATGATACCAGCAGTCTGACAGCGCTGGGCGCCGGCGGTGCCATGCGGCCTCCAAAACACCTTAAGGTTTTGGAGAAACGCATGGGACGGCACATCGCCACCACCAACTACGGCCTCACCGAAACCACTGCGCTGGGGACAAGCAATGCAGGCGAGAACTATCGCAACAAACCTGCCAGTGTGGGGCGTCCGATACCGCCGCTGATGGAAGTAAAAATGGTGGACGAGCAGGGCAGGACATTACCGGTTGGTCAAACCGGGGAAATTTGTTTTAGAAGCTGCACCAATTTTCGAGGCTACTGGAAGAAAGCAGCGGAGACCGCCAGGGCCATGCTGCCGGGTGGCTGGTTTCGAACCGGCGATGTGGGCTACATGGATGCGGACGGTGATATTTTCATTGAGGATAGACGCAAGGAAATTGTCATCCGGGGTGGCGAAAATATCAGCAGCCGGGAGGTCGAATTCGCTTTGTATGACCACCCTGCCGTGTTCGAGGCTGTTGCCTTCGGTCTGCCCGACGAGAGGCTGGGCGAAATAGTGGCCGCAGTGGTGGTGTTGAAACCAGGTCAGCAGGTGAACAAGGAACAACTGCGGGCGTTTCTGAAGGGGAAACTCGCGGCGTTTAAGGTACCGGAACATATACGGCTGCAATCAGATTCCTTGCCTAAACTGGGCAGCGGTAAGGTATTTAAACGCAAGGTTCGGCAGGATATGTTGGAATTGTTTTCTATCCAAGAATAAAACATAAAAAGAGGATAATGGATAATGACTGACCCGAATGAATTGACGCATCGGATTGTAGAAACCAAAGCCGGTGCAAAACTCAGTAGATCCATGATGGATAGCTTCATCGGGAACAGGCATGAATTCAACCATTGCGAAAAAATCAGCCGTAACCTCTACAAGGTTCGAAAAGGCGTATACACCATCGCCGGTTTGAGTATTGCCAACTGCACCTTTATCGAAGGCCAAAGCGGACTGATCGTGTTCGATACCGGCAACAACATCGGCCAGGGCCAGGAGATTCTGAAAAAAATCAGAGAGGTGAGCGATAAACCCATCAGGGCCATCATTTATTCCCACCATCACTACACCGGCGGCACCCGGCTTTTTGTCGAGGAAAATAAAGCCCAAGCATGCGCCATTTACGGGCATCCAAAAATCGAGTATAACCGTCAGAATACCTTTTCAGCCTTCGGGCGCATGCAAATGCGCCGCGGCGGCATCCAGGTTGGGCAGTATCTTCCGGAGAAAGGGGAAGACGCGGCAGTGGGGATGACCGAGCCCCGATATGAAGATCCGGGCATGAATAAAAACGGGCATCTGCCCGCCACGCACGCGGTGGCTGACAGGGAGGAGGTGTTAATAGACGGGCTTAACGCCCAGTTTTTCCAGATTGTAGCAGATACTGATGATTCTCTGGCGGTATGGTTTCCCGAACTGGACATGATTTTGCACAACGCCGCCGTGATGCGGGTATTCCATCCATTTTACACCCTGCGGGGGGATTTCTATCGAAGCCCGGAGGGCGCCATCCGGGGCATCGACATTATGCGGAACATCAAGCCCGAATATCTTGTCGGCTGTCATGGCGCCCCCTTCATCGGCCGGGAAAAGGCCTATAAAGCCATGACGCGGGTTCGCGATAGCTATGCGTTTGTTTATCAGCAGTCTGTGCGCGCCATCAACCAGGGCCGGACGCCCGACCAGATGGTCAAGGAAATCCAGCTGCCCGACCATCTCAAAAACGACCCCCTGCTTTACGAGGGCTATATACGCATCCAATATGCGGTCAGGGGATTTTACCGCGGTATGGTGGGCTGGTTTGCCGAGGATACCGCAGATTTGAATCCGCCGCTTCCGGAAGTTCTGGCCCGGGAGATTGTGGACGGATTTGGCGGGCCGGAAAAGGTCATCCAGAGATGCCGAATTCTTTTCGAACAGCATCAATATGAACTGGCCGCCAAGCTGGTAACCTATGTGCTGCAGGTCGACCCTGAAAATGAACAGGCGCGTCAGTTGAAGGCGGATGCCCTGCGGATCATGGCTCAGCTCTCCCCGGACATTCAATCCCGCCATTTTTACCTGACGCATGCCTTGAGCCTTGAAAAGAAGATCGATACTTCCAAACCCCCCGCTGTTAAATTTTTTGGCGATCAGGGTATCGACGACATCTTGAATACCAAACCCGGGGCCATGATAAAGCTCCTGGAAAATATGCTTGATCCGCAGAAAAGCAGAGATGTTGAAAAATCATTACACATAGCTTTTACGGATTTGAATCAGGGTTTTGGCCTTGTTGTGAGAAAAGGCGTGGCCGAATTCACAGCGCATGCCGATGCGGATGCTGATCTTGGACTGGAACTCACCAGGACTGTCTGGCTTTCAGTCTATTTCAGATTAACGACACTGAAAAAGGCGCTGGAATCAGGTGAGGCCAAAATGACGGCAGGAAGCGTACCAGAGCTTGAAGATTTCCTGAGTCTGTTTGATCGGTTTAAATATATTAAAAAGGTGCGATGACATGACCACTACTCATTACCAAACCTGCTCCCTATGTGAGGCCACCTGCGGTCTTACCATTACCGTTGAAGACGGACGTGTCGTTTCAGTGAGGGGCGACAAAAAGAATCCCTTCAGCAGGGGCTATCTCTGCCCCAAGGGGGCTGCCATAGGATCGCTGCACCATGATCCGGACAGGCTGCGCCGTCCGTTGGTCAGAAGGGATGGTGCGTTGGTTGAAGTTTCCTGGGAAGAGGCTTTTAAAGCGGTAGAAAAAGGTCTGATGCCCATCGTCGAAAAGCATGGCCGTGACGCTGTAGGGGTTTTTCTGGGCAATCCCTGCGCCCACACCATGGCCGGCGCCTTGTGCATGCATCCGCTCTTAAAGGCGTTGGGCAGTAAAAACATATTCAGCGCCAGCACCGTCGACCAGATGCCCAAGCATGTCTCCTCAGGACTGATGTTTGGCCACCCGCTCATCATCCCTGTTCCGGATATCGACCGGACCATGTTCATGCTCATCCTGGGTGCTGATCCGCTCACCTCGAACGGCTCTCTGGCCACGGCCCCGAACTGGCCGGGACGCTTGCGGGCCCTGAAAAATAGGGTCGGGCGGCTGGTCGTCGTCGATCCCAGGACCAGCCCCACAGCGCGGTTAGCCGACACCCATCTGGCCATCCGGCCGGGAGGCGATGCTTACTTGTTGATGGCCCTGATCAATGTCCTCTTTGCCGATGGACTGGTCAAGCCGGGCAGGCTGGACGATTTCACCAATGGCATCGAAACGGTCAGGGAACTCTGCAAGCCTTTTTCGCCGTCAGCCGTGGCAGAAAAAACAGGTCTGGCACCAGACCGGATGACAACCCTGGCCCGTGACCTGGCCGGTGCTGAATCAGCGGTTGTTTACGGCCGCATGGGAACGTCCACCGTGTCATTCGGTGCATTGACCAACTGGCTGGTGGATGTGGTCAACATCCTTACCGGCAACCTGGATCGTCCCGGCGGGGCCATGTTTCCCGCCCCGGCCCATATGCCCCTGAATACAAGGCCGGGAGGAAGGGGCTGGGCACTGGGACGCTGGCAGAGCAGAGTCAAGGGGTTGAATGAAGTCATGGGTGAACTGCCGGTGTCGACCCTGGTCGATGAGATGGAAACCGAAGGGGACGGTCAAATCAGGGCGTTGTTGACCATTGCTTCCAATCCAGCCATATCCCTGCCCAATGCCGGACGGATAAGCAGGGCTCTGGCAGCGTTGGATTATATGGTGTCCATCGATTTTTATGTTACGGCGTCAACACGGCATGCCGATGTCATCCTGCCGCCCACAGGACCGCTTTCAACATCCCAGCATCACATGATGTTCTACAACCTGGCTGTGCGCAACATGGTCCAATACGCGCCGCCGGTTTTGGCCATGCCGGACGATGAAATGGACAAGTGGCAGATCATGTACAAGCTGGCCTTGATCTTCAGCGGCCAGGGTGCGGGGGCCGACATCGGCCCCATGGATGACGTCATCATTCAATCCATGGTGGCCAAGATCACCAAAGACGAAACCTCCCTGTTTCACGGCCGGGACGCGGAAATGCTCGACGCATTGTCAAAACACAGGGGGCCTGAGCGCATGCTGGATTTCATGCTGAGAACCGGTGCATACGGCGACGGTTTCGGTCTTGACCCTGAAGGCCTCACCCTGGATAAGCTCAAAGACCTGCCCCACGGTCTTGATCTGGGCCCGCTCAAGGAAATGCTGCCCGGGCACCTGAAAACCCCGTCAGGCCGGATTGAGCTGGCCCCTGATCCCTTGGTCAGGGATGTCGACCGGCTTCGAAAAACCCTGGATGATGCGCCTTCCGAACTGGTACTGGTCGGCCGCCGCCACCTTAGAACCAACAACTCCTGGCTGGCCAACATCCCTGCACTCGTTTCCGGACCGCAGAGATGCGTTCTGCATGTGAACCCGACCGATGCCATAAAGCTGGGTCTGAAAACGGGTGATACGGCCCGGGTCGCAAGCCGGGTGGGTCAACTGGCCGCACCGGTGGAAGTAACCGACAATATCCGTCCGGGAGTGGTCAGCCTGCCCCACGGATGGGGGCACGACCTTCAAGGTGTAGAAATGCGCATTGCCAAAGAAAACGGCGGCATCAACAGTAACATTCTGGCTGACGAGACCCAATTCGATCCCCTTTCCAATACATCGGTCCTCAATGGCATCCCGGTCAACGTGACACCTGCAG
>JAJDNW010000155.1 GCA_022340465.1 Deltaproteobacteria bacterium
GGCAGCAGCCTGGATAAGGTGGTCAAAACAACCCTGTTCATCAAGAACATGGACGATTTCCCTCTGATCAACGAAGTTTACGGCGAATTTTTCAAAGAGAACCACCCGGCGCGCGCCTGCGTCGAGGTGGCCCGGCTGCCCCGGGACGCCAACGTCGAAGTCGAGGCCGTGAGTCTGCTCTGATCGCTCGATCCGGAGCTGAAAACAACAATTAATAATTGTTAATGATAAGGGGTGACCAATGGGAAAACAATACGATGCCGTCATAGTCGGCGCCGGCATCATCGGCTGCAGTATTGCCTTCGAACTCGCCAGGCGGGGCTGGAAAACAGTCGCTGTGGACAAACAGCCTGAAGCCGGCAACGGTTCCACGGCCAACACCTGTGCGGTGATCCGGGTGCACTACTCAACCCTCGAGGGCACCGCCGTGGCCTATGAGAGCTATCACTACTGGAACAGCTGGGCCGATTACCTCGGAATCGATGACCCCAAGGGGACGGCGCGGTTCAATAAAACGGGCGTGCTCGTTTTTGAGTCTCAGGCCAACGACCGTCTTAAAAACATCCGCCGGATGCTGGATGCCCTCGGAATCGGTTATGAAAACTGGAACTTCGAAAGGATAAAGGAAACCTTTCCCATGCTGGACGATGCCAGTTATTTCCCCCCGCGCAGGCCGGAAGATCCAAAATTCGGCAGCAAAAACGACACGCCGATTGCGGGGGCCATTTACTATTCCGAGGGCGGCTACGTCACCGACCCGGTGTTGTCGGTACACAACGTCCAGGTGGCCGCGGAAGCCCACGGGGCGGAATTTATTTTCAGCCGCCGGGTGGAGGCGATCCTCAAGCAGGACGGACGCACAAAGGGTGTCCGGTTGGATGATGGCCGGGAACTGTTTGCACCGGTGGTGGTCAACGCCGCCGGGCCGCACTCGTTTGTGGTCAATGCCATGGCCGGCGTGATCGAAGGGATGAAGATCAAAACCCGCGCCCTGCGCCACGAAGTGGTTCATTTGCCGGCCCCTGAAGGCGTTGATTACGAATCCATCGGCTGTCCGAGCTCGGACAGCGACGTCGGGGCCTACTGGCGGCCGGAGGTGGGCAATCACATCCTCTCCGGGAGTGAAGATCCGGAGTGTGACCCCAAGGAGTGGGTCAACGACCCGGACAACTTCAACCGCAATCTCACCGAACAGGCAAAGGCCCAGGCCTACCGTCTGTCCCTGAGGATTCCCGACCTGAGGATCCCCAATCAGATACAAGGGGTGGTCGACCTGTACGATGTCACCGACGACTGGATGCCCATCTACGACAAATCCGACCTGCCCGGCTTCTATATGGCGGTGGGCACCTCGGGCAACCAGTACAAGAACGCACCGGTGGTGGGCAAGATGATGGCGGACCTGATCACCCAATGCCAAAGCGGGAGAGACCACGACGCAGAGCCCGTCGTCTTTCACCTGGAAAAAATAGATCGCGACGTGGACATGCGTTTCTATTCGCGGCTCAGGGAAATCAATAAGGAGAGCAGTTTTTCGGTACTGGGGTAAAGACTCCTTCTTGTCACGACTACACAAAGAATGATATGGCGTTGCGGCATTGGAAACCAAACGTTTTAGGTTTTAGGTGTTTAGAATTTTGATGTTGGGGACTAGGAATTAAGGTCTTCATCAATATCAAAATCACACCCTTCCAAAGAGAGAACAGTGCCGGGCCTTCTGGACCCGGGTACCTGCTTGGTGCATAACAGCAGCAAAAAGGGTTCGCCAATGATGGAAAAAGACCGCCAGTACACACAGGAAGACCTGAGCACCATTCACCACGGGAGCCTCAGAATTCTTGCCGGGGCAGGCGTGGTGTTTGAGTCGGAAAAGGCCGTGGCCATTTTTCGCCGGCACGGCTTCAGAACGGACGGCCGCAAGGTGTATTTTACCGAAGCTGCGGTGACGCGTGCGTTGGAAACCGCGCCCGAACGCTTCAGGCTGCATGCCCGCAACCCCGCAAAATCGATTGACATCGGTACGGACACGGTGGTGTTGGCGCCCACCGGCGGTGCGCCCAACATCAGTGATGTCGGCGGCCGTCAGCGGAGGGCCACTATGGCCGACTTCGAAACATGCTGCCGGCTGGTCCATTCGTCCGAGGTGCTGAGCCTGGGCGGTGGCATCATGGTACAGGCCAATGACGTCCCTGCAGCAACGGCGCACCTGGATATGGTGTCCACGTACATCAGGCTCTGCGACAAGCCGATCATCGGTGCGAGCGTTTCGGGGCCGGCAGCCAGGGACTCCCTTGAAATGGCGGGCATGCTTTGCGGCGGCATGGAGGTCCTGCAGGAAAAGCCCGGCGTGATTGCGGTGACCAACGTAAAATCGCCCTTGAGTTTTTCCGGGGAACAGGCCGAGGTGATCATGGAAATGGCCGCCTGCCGCCAGCCGGTCATCGTCGCGACCATGGTCATGGCTGGCTCCAGCGGACCGGTTTCAATGGCCGGCGTCGCCGCCCTGCAGAACGCTGAAATTCTGGCCGGCATTGTCCTGGCCCAGTTGACGGCCCCCGGCGCTCCGGTCGTCTACGGAGCAACGTCCGCGCCACTGGACATGAAAACGGCCGTCGCCGCGGTGGGCGCCCCGGAAACGGTTCAGCTGGCAATGCTGACGGCACGCATGGCGCACTTTTATCGCCTTCCCTGCCGAACCGGCGGCAGCCTGACGGATGCGCAGGTGCCTGACGCCCAGGCCCTGGCCGAAGGGGCGCTGATTTTGGCAAGCGCTGTTGGAAGCGGCGCCAACTTCATATTGCACAGCTGCGGTCAGATAGGCTCTTTCCTTTCCCTGAGTTTTGAAAAGTGGCTGATCGATGAAGAAGTGAGCGCGCATGTGCTGAAGTCCCTGACCCCGGTAAAAATTTCAGAGGCCGCCATCGATGCTGACTTTATCGTATCCGTGGGGCAGGGCGAGTATCTGACCCATCCTAAAACGCTGGCGACGTTCAGGTCGCTTTCGCAGCCCTCGCTTTTCAGCCGCAGCGATTATCAGCAGTGGACCGAAAGCGGGGCCAGACGCATCGAGGCGGTGGCCGCCGAACATCTCCGGCAGCGACTGGAATTCTACGAACAGCCGTCGCTCGATCCGGGCATGGCAAAGGCCATTGATGCCTTCGTGGCCCGGCGGAAGGGGAACAGGCGTTAACTCAGCCCTAAGTCCTGAGCACTGAGTCCTGAAGTCTTCCGACCTCTGACCGCCTGAATCTCTGTAGTCCTCTGTCTTCCGTCTTCCGTGATTCTGAGGTTCTGGAGCTCCGGTTCCGGTCTCCGCTTTACATAAAATCGTGGAAAACGATATTATGTGAAATAACACTTGACATTCAACGGCCCTTTCTATAGTTCTATTGATTAAATCATTAAATCAAATCCATTTCAGAACCTTCCCAGCGATTGCAACCGAAAATGGTACGCCGGTATGAGGGTTCCATCCATGCTGAAAAAAGCCAAAAGCCAGAGCCTGGTTGAGAATGTCGTCCAGCAGATCGAGGATGCCATTCTCGCGGGTGATTACTGCGTTGGCGACAAACTGCCTGCCACGCGTCAGCTGCAGAAGATTCTCGGGGCCAGCCTGGGGACCATCCGCGAGGGCCTTGCCCGGCTTGAACAGAAGGGCCTTGTGGAGGTGCGCAAGGGGACCAAGGGCGGCTTTTTTATCAACGACGTGGCCACCAAGCCCATGACGGAAAGCCTCGACCTGCTCATGCGACACCTGAAGGTAACGCCGCGGGAGCTCTTCGAGTTTCGAGCAACCGTCGAAGCCGGCCTGATCCGGCTGGTGGTGCAACGGGCCAGCGACCAACAGATAGAGCACCTGCTGACGTACAGGCAAAAGCTCGAAGCCTGCCTCGAGCGCGGGGAGCAAGCCTGGTACGCGCTTCTTGCCACGGAAAGAGCCCTGCGCAAGGCATTCCTGCCCATCGTGGACAACCGCATTTACGGTGCTGTTTTGCTGCCCATTCACAACAACATCTTCCAGTTCGCCGACCTGCACCTGAAAGGGGACGACGTCATGACGCTGGCAGCCTACCGCTACTGGGACAAGATCCTCAAGGCCGTGGCGGCAAGGCATGAAGAGCGGGCAGCCACGCTCACCAAAGAGATGATTTTTCATTTCATGGAACTGATCCTGGCACAATCTCAGCGCCACAGAACATCAGAACCACAGCGTGCCGGAATGTCAGCAGGCAATAAGGAGTAGGGGGACCAGAGAGGACGTCGAATAAAGGACGGAAGACTGAAAGACTCGATCTGCGAGCTAAAACCCAGCAATCCAATACACCATTAATCCAGTATCCCAACGTAGAAGGAGGTTGAAGATGATTAATACAAACATAGCGGTTCAGAACGGGATTTCCTTCCGGGTGCTCACCGATGACCAGGTCCGGGAACTGGTCAGTGCCGCCATGGAGATCCTGGGGAAGGTCGGTTTCAAGGTCCTGCACGCAGGCGCCCGCCAGTTACTGCAATCCGCCGGCGCCAGGGTGGATGGGGAGATGGTCAAGGTTCCGGAGTCGATCGTAAGGCAGTGCCTGGACTCGGCGCCCAAAGGGTGGACGATCTACAACCGCAACGGCGAACGTGCCCTGGAGGTTGAAGGCCGCAAGAGTTACTACGGCACGTCAACGGCCAGCCCCAACACCAAGGACGCCCTGACAGGGGAATATCACGAAACCAGGGTCGCGGACCTGGCTCTGGCCGCCAAGGTGGCCGATGCCCTGGAGAACATCGACTGGATCATGCCCATGGGGTCCGTACAGGACGTGCCCAGCCGGGCTGCGGACCTGCACGAATTCGTGGCGGCGGTGAGCAACACCACCAAACCCATCGTGTTTTTGTCCTATTCCACAAGGGGTATGGAAATCATTTTCGACATGGCGGCCGAAATTGCGGGCGGCCGGGCTCGGCTGCGGGAACGGCCGTTCCTGGTGAGTTATCCCGAGCCGATCACCCCCCTGGTGATGCCCGAACCGGTCGCCGGCCGTATCTTTCTGGCGGCGGACCGCTTCCTGCCCCAGATGATGGGACCGGCGGTGCAACTGGGGGCCACCGGTCCCGTAACCATACCGGCGGCGGTTGCCCAGGGCACGGCCGAATCGATGATGTGCGTGGTCCTGGCCCAGTTGAAGAAGCCAGGATGCCCGGTGGGCCTGGGCTGCAACTTTGCGGCCTTCGACATGGCCAACGGTTTGATGAGTGCCGGCGGCCCTGAGATGAGCCTGGCGCTGGCGGCCCAGGCTGAGGTGGCCCAGTCCCTCGGCCTTCCTACCTGGGGACTTGCGGGGGCCACCGATGCAAAGGTCCAGGACGCTCAAGCGGGCGCGGAGGCCATGTACCATATCCTGGCTCAGGGACTGGCAGGTTTGAATCTCATCCACGACGTGGGTTACATGGACGGATCCATGGCCTGTGCCGTGGAACAACTGGTCCTGGGTGACGAGATCATCGGCATGGCCAGGCGCTTTTTGCGCGGCCTGTCTTTCAGCCCCGATCAGATTGCGCGGGACCTGTTGTACCAGGTGGGGCCTGGGGGCGAGTTCCTGTCGCAGCCGCACACCATGCGTCATTTCAAGCAGGAGTTGTGGCGGCCGGGCATATTCACCAGGCAGCCCATGGAGGCCTGGAAAAAAGAAGGCGCCAAGGACACCCTCGACAGGGTGCGTGAAAAGATACGGTACATCATGGAAACCCACACGCCCGAGCCTCTGCCCGAAGCGGTGGCTGCCAAGCTGGAGCAGATGAAATTAAAGGGTACGAAGGAATTGACACGTTAATTGGAATTCACCCCGCGCTGCAAGCAGCGGGGAGTTCAAATTTAAAGGGGGTAACATGAACGATCAACGCGATATGGGTATCAAGCACATCAAGGCGCGCAAAAACCACCGTTGCTACGGCATGGGACTGGGAATCATCATCCTGGACGAGGTTTACCCGGGGTTTCCGGGCGACGTGCGCAACGCCAGCGCCTATCCCTTTCCCATCCAGTACGAAATCGTGAGAGATGTGGACATCCCCAGGCTGGTGTTCGAAAAGGACAAGTCGTCCTGCCTGGAACCCATCCGCCGGGCCGCAAAAAACCTTGAAAACATGGGGTGCCGCGCCATTGCCGCCGAGTGCGGCTACTTTGCCTATTTTCAAAAAGAGATCGCCGCCCATGTTGAGGTGCCGGTGTTCATGTCCAGCCTGCTGCAGGTGCCCTGGGCCCAGCAGCTGGTGGGGCCTGACAAGGTCGTCGGTGTTCTTGCTGCTCTAAAGAAGTACATGACCGAGGCCCATCTGACCGCGGTGGGGGTGCAACCGGGCAGCAACTTCGTTCTGGGGGGCGCCATGGACGACGGCCGCTGCGAGGAGTTCGAGAATCTGTGGATCGGTGACAAACGGCCGGAGATCCCCCAGGCCCACTACGAAAAAGCAGAAGCCGAATTCGTCGAGGTCGCCGTTGAATTTTACCGCAGCCACCCCAACATGGGGGCGCTGGTCCTGGAGTGCACCGGTTTTCAGGTGTTTGCCCGGGCCGTCCAGCGCCAGATCGACATCCCGGTTTTCAGCTGGGGGACGTTGCTGGACTATGCTTTTGCCGTGACCGTGCACCGGGATTTCTACGGGCACGTATAACTTTTAAATTCAGCCGCCGTCTTGACGGCGGCGGAATTTAAATGGAAAGGAGTCCTTCGAATGACAACCAAGTACGACGCCATCATCATCGGGGCGGGCATTTCCGGGGCGGCCATTGCTTTGGAATTGTCCCAGAAGGGGTTCAAGACCCTCAACGTTGAAAAACTGGGCGATTCAGGCCTGGGGTCCACCGGCAACACCTGCGCCATTATCAGGACGCACTATTCGACCCTGGAGGGGACGGCCCTGGCTTACGACAGCTATTTTTACTGGAAGGATTGGGAAAGCTATGTGGGCAGGCACGACGAAAAAGGGCTCGCCAGGTTCAACGACATCGGCATCCTGGTGATCAAGCCCAAGGGATTCGACTTCAGCAAATACCTGGATCTCCACGACGCTCTGGGGATCCCCTATGAAAAATGGAGCCCGGAAAAGCTGCTGAAGCGGATGCCCCATTTTGTCGACGACTCCTTTTATCCTCCTCAACGCCCCGAAGACCCTGCCTTCGGCGATGCGCCCACGGAAAAAATCAACCCCACCGTGATCTATTTTCCCCGGGGCGGTTACGTAAACGACGCCACCCTGTCGGTGCACAACATCCAGCGTGCGGCCGAAGCCAGGGGCGCCGCGTTTCTTTTCAATGCAGAAGTCGTCGCCATTCGCAAGGCCGGTGGAAGGGTGGACGGCGTGACGCTTGCCGACGGGCGGGCGATCGACGCCCCGGTGGTCGTCAATGCGGCCGGTCCGCACTCGTTTGTGGTCAACCGCATGGCCGGTGTCGATGAGAAGATGAAGATCAAGACCCGTTCCCTGCGCCACGAGGTCCACTTCGTGCCTTCGCCGGAATCGTTCAGCTATGAAAAGGAAGGCATCATCGTTTCCGACGGCGACGCCGGCGGTTATCACCGGCCCGAGGCGGGCGATCTCATTCTGGTGGGCAGCGAGGATCCGGCCTGTGACACCCTCGAGTGGATCGACGACCCGAACGACTTCAACCGCGAGGTCACCCGGGAGCAGTGGAATGCCCAGGTTTACCGCATTGCCAAGCGGATTCCCGGTCTGGCCATCCCCGGCCAGCCCAGGGGCGTCGTGGACCTGTACGACGTCTCCGACGACTGGATTCCCATTTACGACAAAACCGACCTGCCGGGTTTTTACCTGGCCATCGGCACCAGCGGCAACCAGTACAAGAACGGGCCGGTGATCGGCCAGATCCTGGCGGAAATCATCACGGCCTGCGAAGCGGGGCATGATCACGACCGGGAGCCGGTCCAGGTGGGGCTGCGCAATATCGATTACACTCTCAACAGCGGTATTTTTTCGCGCAACCGTGAAATCATCGAGGGCAGTACCTTTTCCGTCCTGGGGTAATCGGTTGCCAGGGGAGCGGCGCCGGGCGACCATGCAATACCCGTGCTCGCCAGGCGATGCGAGCGTTGTGTTGACGTGAGGCGACTGCATGAGATTAGCTGAATGTGATTTATATTTTTTACAGGGTTTAGTTTTATTGGCAGGTGTGTTATGGATACGGAACGGATTCAGTGGACTTTACAACCAACACAAAGGAGGAGTGCCGTATGGAAATCATCAAGCGTAAAGATCAAAAAGATCCCCATCCCTATATCCCGGAGCTGAGGGATCAATTCCTGAAAGGCAAGATTACCCGCCGTGAATTCTTGTGGAACGCGACCATGCTGGGCCTGTCCGCAGCCGCAGCCTACGCCTTTGTATCGCCATTTTCAGCGAAAAAGGCCCAGGCGGCAACCATGCCCCAGCGTGGCGGCACCTGGACCTGCGCCATGGACCTGCAGCTCATCGACAATCCCGCCCGCCTTTCCTGGTCGGAGGGTGCCAACGTGGTTCGGCAGGTGGCAGAGTACCTGAGCGACACCGGCGCGGACGGCATTACGCGGCCTTGCCTGTGCGAAAAATGGACGGCCAGTGAAGACCTGAAAACCTGGGATCTCTATGTGCGCAAGGGCGTCAAGTTCAACAACGGCCAGGTGATGACCGCCGACGACGTCATCTTCACCATGAACCAGTGGCTCAACAAGGACGTGGGCTCCTCCATGCTGGGGTTGCTGTCCTACTGGGGCGGCCCGCAGAACATTGAGAAAGTCGACGACTACCACATCCGCCTGCACCTGGTGTCCGGCAACATCGGCGTGCCCGAGCACCTGTGGCACTACCCCGGCGTGATCCTGCCCAAGACCTTCGAGGGCGACTTCATCAAACAGCCCGTCGGCACCGGCGCCTTCACCCTGGAAGAGTATGCCGAGGGCGAACGCTGCGTGATGAAAGCCCGCAACGACTACTGGAAAAAAGGCGAAGACGGCAAGCCGCTGCCCTACCTGGACAAAATTGTTTACGTCGCCATCAAGAAAGACGCGGCCATGGCTGCCATGCAGGCCGGGCAGGTGGACTCCATCTTCCACCCGCGCACCTCCGACTACCTGGCCCTGAAGGGCAACCCCAACGTCAACATTACGAGCGTACCCAGTTCATACGCCTACGTCACCAAAATGCGTGTGGACCTGCCGCCCTGGGACGACAACCGCGTGCGCACGGCCCTGAAGATGTGCCAGGACCGCGCCAAATGCCTGCAGCTGGCTGCCTATGGCCTGGGAGAACTGGCCATCGACGCCCACATGTCCCCGGCACACCCGGCCTATTGCGTCAAGCCCATTCCCAAGTACGACCCCCAGGGCGCCCGCAAGCTGCTGGAAGAATATGCCAAGGAAAAGGGCCTCCAGCTGCCCCTGAAGGTCACCCTGGCCACCAAGAACGACGAGGCCGAGCCGGAAGTGGCCCAGACGCTCAAACAAACGGCTGCCGCGGGCGGCTTCGACATTCAGCTGGACATCACCGAGGCCGGTGGTTACTGGGACCGCTGGACCGAGGTGCCCCTGGGGATTACCGCATGGACCCACCGGGCCATTGCCGTGATGGTGCTGCCCCTGGCCTACACCAAGGAAGCCATCGGCGCCTGGAACGAGACACGTTGGTACGACGACAAGTTCACGGCCCTGTTGGACAAGGCCCAGCAGACCCTGGACGTGGAGAAGCGCCGGGCCATCATGTGCGACATGGAAGACATCATGCAGGAAAGGGGACCCATCGCCATCAGCTACTGGGTCAAGATTTTCGACATCAGCAGCAAGAAGATGCACGGCGTGAAGGTCCATCCCACCAGCTTTCATTCATTTACCTATGAGATGTGGAAGGAATCCTGATTCTTCCAAATACAGCGGCCTGCCGGTTCCGGCAGGCCGCTGTATTGCCCGAGTCTATCATGCAATTCGATGCGCTTTACCCAAACGCAAGACGTTGGCTTCTATTTCCGGCGATACCGGTAGATTCAATGGTGTTTTTCCTGCCTTGTCACCGTCCTTTTTGCGTAAATCGTTTTACTGCGCTTAGACATTAGAAACATTCAACGCACAACCGTCACGAAAGTTGTGACCGCAATGTTTATTTCAGAGATAATTAGGAACAGGTTAGGCCTGTTTCTAATGTTAGGAGTGAAACCATGGTCCGTTTTCTGGTACGGAGCGTCGTTTCGACCATCGTGACGATTCTGCTGGTCTCCATCGGCCTTTTCATCCTGATCGAGGTGGGCAGCGGTGACATCAGCGTCAAGATCCTGGGGGTGTTCGCCACACCGGAACAGCGTGCTTCCTACCGGGCCCAGTTGGGCCTCGACGCCCCTGTATGGCAGCGCTACCTGGACTGGCTCATCGGGAACGACTGGCGGGCCAAAAAGCACATGACCTATCCCATGATAACCCTGAAAAACCCCAAGACCAAGGAGACGGAGTGGTGGGCCAAAGTCGACGGCCAAGCCACGCGCTGGAAAATGGAAGACGGTGAACTGAAGCGGCTCATCCGCCAGGAAGACGGCTTCTCTGAAACGGTCGCCGGCGAATCCGACTGGATTGCCGGGGAAAACGGTGAGACCTATTTCTGGGGGCTGGACAATCGCAACAATGCCGTCAAATGGGTCAAGGGCTCCGGCGAGGAGGTCTGGGTGCTGACCAAGGCGGGACTGCGCAAGCAGGGCGACGGCCCGCGCGAATACATTCCTCTCCGCAAAGGCCTTGTCAGAGGGGATGCCGGCATGTCCTGGCAGTTCAACCGGCCGGTTTCGGTGATTCTCAAGCCGCGCATCCGCAACACCTTGGTCCTGGCCGGGGTGGCTTTCGTGGTGGTCATGCCCCTGGCCCTTTTTTTCGGCATCCTGGCCGGCATCAACGAGGGCAAGCCCCTGGACCGCTTTATCTCCATAACCAGCCTGGGGGCCACGGCCACACCCGAATTCGTGACCGGCATCTTTCTGATCATCATTTTCGGACTGTGGCTGAAAGTGCTCCCGGCCGTGACCCTGTTCACCAGCCACGACGCCATCTTCAAGAATCCGTCCATGCTGATCCTGCCGGTGCTGACGCTCACCGCGGTGGAGCTGGGCTACATCGCCCGCATGACCAGGGCCAGCATGGTGGAGGTTATGGACTCGGCCTACATCCGCACGGCGATCGTCAAGGGCATGCCGTACTGGCGGGTGGTGTTCAAGCACGCCATCCGCAATGCCCTGATGGCGCCCATCACCATCATCATGCTGCACGTCAACTGGCTCGTCGGCGGCGTGGTGGTGGTAGAAGTGATCTTCGGCTATCCCGGGCTGGGAAAATTTATCTTCGATTCGGCCATCTTCGGCGATTTCAGTGCGGTGGAGGCGGCAGCCATGGTCACGGTTTTGATCGCCATCATTACCCGCCTGGTCGGCGACCTGGCCTACACCATGCTCAACCCCAGGGTGAGGTATGCATAAATTTTCATGCCATTATGCACACAATGCGGCCTGTAACGCATGCCGCAACCAAAACTGTTCAGCCGGGTCAGAATGACCGAATTCATGAAAATTTAAGGAGTAAGCATGAACGCGGAAGCGTCTGAGAGCAAAGGGCGGAAGGGAGAAAAGAGGGAAAAACCCAGCATGTGGAAGACCGTTTCCATTGTATTCGAGTCCCGGGTGGCCACCGTCGGGTTGTTCATGGTCGGTTTCTGGCTGGTCGTGGCCGCCGTTTCCCTTTTCTGGACCCCCTATGACCCCAATACCAGCGATTTTATCCAGAACCTGGGTCCCAACGCCACGAACTGGCTGGGCACGGATCACATGGGCCGTGACATCCTGTCACGCCTCATGGACGGCACCCAGGTGGTGTTGCTGAAGACCCGCCTGCCGGGCGGAGAACACTCGATTCCCGGAGGGGTGGCCATCTGGGGGGTACTGGGCTCGCTGATCGTGGGGACCACGTTGGGGCTCAACGCGGGGTACCGGCGCGGCTGGTACGACCAGATCATCATGCAGGTGCTCGACGCCCTGATCGCCTTTCCCCAGATCGTGCTCTACCTGGTGGTCATCGCCGCCCTGGGACAGGGCGACTTGGTGGTGATTCTGGCCATCACCATCACGGGGGCGCCCGGCGTGGCCAGGCTGGCCCGCAGCCTGGCCCTGGACATCCAGACGCGCGACTACATCCGTGCGGCGGAAACGCGGGCCGAAAGTGTGTGGTTCATCATGTTTCGGGAAATTCTTCCCAATGCACGCGGTCCCCTGCTGGTGGATTCCATGCTGCGGGTGGGCTACGCCATCTTCATGATCGGCACCCTGGGCTTCCTGGGGGTCGGCCTGCCGCCGCCGAACCCGGACTGGGGCAGCATGGTCAACGAGGCCCGCAAATACATCTTCGTCAACCAACTGGCGGTGATCTGGCCGGCGCTGGCCATCGCCACCCTGGTCATCGGCCTCAACCTCTTTGCAGACGGTCTGCGGGAGGAGCTGATGCGCTATCAAAAATAATTTTTCATCTTGGAATGTATCCGTATTCAGTAATCAGGGGGTACTGCACGTCGTAGATGAAAAAAGATAAAAAGTGAACGATGAAAAATTATGGGAAAAATTATGGCTGAGCCAACGACGAGCAAACGGAAGGAGATACCCGTTCTGGACATCGAAAACCTGGCGGTGGCTTACAAGGTCCGGGGGGGGGAGGTCGAAGCCCTTCAAAATGTCACCTTCGATATCATGAAGGGTGAAACGCATGGCATCGTGGGGGAATCCGGCTGCGGCAAGAGCACCTGCGCCTGGTCCGTCATCAATTTTCTGGGAGCCAACGGGTATGTCAAACGAGGCTCCATCCGGTTTCAGGGCAAGAACCTGGTGGGCAAAAAAGGGGAGGAACTGCGGCGCCTGCGCGGCGATCAGATCGCCATGGTGTACCAGGACCCCATGCAGTCCCTCAATCCCTCCATGCGCCTGGGCGATCAGATGAAGGAAGTGCTCACCGTTCACCAGGGACTATCGGATGGCGAAGCTGGCAAACGGTGCATCAAGATGCTGGAGCGGGTGTACATGCCGGACGCCGCCAATGTGATGCACCGTTACCCTCACCAGATATCGGGCGGGCAGCAGCAGCGCGTGGTCATTGCCATGGCTCTGTTGAACAACCCGGCTCTGCTGTTGATGGACGAGCCCACGACGGCGTTGGACGTGACCGTGGAGGCGGCCGTGCTGGACCTCATCGCCGACCTGCGTCAGGAGTACAACACGGCCATCATGTACATCACCCACGATCTCGGTGTGGTGGCCCGGGTGTCGACCCGGGTGGGCGTCATGTATGCCGGGGAAATGGTCGAGCGTGCCAAGGTTGAGGACCTGTTCAAATCCCCGCAGCACCCCTACACCCAGGGCCTGATGCGCTGCGTACCCAAACTGGGTACCGACAGGTCCAGCAGCGTTCTGTATCCTATACCGGGTCGTGTGCCGCCGCCGGACGGACGACCGGCGGGCTGCGTGTTCTGGCCCCGCTGTGACTATGTGCGCAAGCGCTGCCGCGATGAAAGGCCCCGGCTGCGGGACATCGGCGACAACGGTACCCAGGTGCGTTGCCACTTTTCCGAAGAGATCGATCTGGGCAGCTGGGAGCCGCCGGAAGATCTGGTTCCAAAGAGAGCCGGTCGTAAAAAAGAGGGTTTGCAGAAGCCGGAAACGATCCTGGAGGTAAAAGGGCTGCAGAAATACTATGGCGTGCGGGGCAATTCCTTCAAGGATGTTTTTGGGTTGGGCGAAAAACGCTATGTCAAGGCCGTGGAGCATGCCAGCTTCAAGGTCCCCAAGGGCAAAACACTGGGCATCGTGGGCGAATCGGGCTGCGGCAAAAGCACGCTTGTCAAGACCATCATCGGCCTGGAGGACGCCACGAATGGAGAGGTGCGGTTTCTAGGTTTCGACATCACCAACCACATTCTGAAGCGCGACAGCAAGTTGATCCGGGAGCTGCAGATGGTGTTTCAGAACCCTGATTCCACCATGAACCCGTCCTACACCGTGGGGCAGCAGATTGCCAGGCCCATGAAGCGCTTCAACGCCATACCGAGGGAGAAGATCACCGACGAGGTCCTGCGCCTTCTGCGGGCCATGCGGCTGGGAGCAAAATATTACGACCGTCTGCCGCGTCAGCTATCCGGCGGTGAAAAGCAGCGCGTGGGCATCGCCAGAGCCCTGGCGAGTCACCCCGACCTGGTACTGTGCGACGAGCCTGTCAGCGCGCTGGACGTGTCCGTGCAAGCCGCTATCATCAACCTGTTGATGGAGATCCAGGAGGAGTTCGGCACCACCCTGATTTTTATTTCCCACGATCTGAGCGTTACGCGCTTTTTTTCCGACTATGTGTGCGTCATGTACCTGGGTCAGGTCATGGAACTGGGACCGGCAGAAGAGATCTACGCACCGCCCTACCACCCCTACACCGAAGCGCTGCTCTCGGCCGTACCTATTCCCGATCCCACGGCCAAGCAAAAGAGCATTCGCCTGCCCGGGGTTGTTCCCAGCGCCATCGCTCCACCGGCCGGATGCCGGTTGAACACGCGCTGTCCACGGTGTGAGCTGCTGCCCGATCCGGAGATCTGCCTGACCGACCCGCCGTGGCGCGAGGTCCATCCGGATCACCACATCTATTGCCACATCCCCCTGGAAGAGCTGCGCAAAATCGAGCCCGTTGTGAGTATCAAGGAGGTAAACCATGCTGGTTAAGGATTTCATGTCCCGCCATCCGTTTATGTTGGACGTAGATTCATCCATCGTGGATGCGCAGCGTTACATGAGGGAGGTCCACGTGCGGCACCTGCCGGTGGTCGGTGACGGCAAACGCCTGTTGGGCCTGATCACCCGCGAAACGCTGATGATCGAGCCCGGCACGCTGGACAGCCTGAATGTGTGGGAGATCACCCGCTATCTGTCGAGCTTGAAAGTCAGGAAAATCATGATCAAGGCCCGGGAGGTCATCAGCATCGAAGAAAACGCGGCCATCGAGGACGCCGCCCTGCTCATGGTCGAAAACAAGATCGGCTGCCTGCCGGTACTGAAACGCAAGGTCGTGGTGGGCCTGATCACCGAGGAGGATTTGCTGCTGCAGTTGTGCCGCCTGCTGGATACCCGCCGGCCGGGCATGCGCATCGCCGTGAGCATTCCGGACAAGAAAGGCGAGACGCGGAAGCTGGTGGCCTGCATCGAAAAAAACGGCTGGGGCATTCAAACCATCGGCGGCATGCCCGACCCGAAGGACGATACCCGCTACACCCACGTGGTCAAGATCACCGCAAACGTACCCATGGCGGAGGTCGAAAAGATCATCAACCAGATCGAAGGGCATGTGGTCACGGATATCCGGGAAACCGTGTAATAAATTTTCAGGCCCTCTTAAGGGCGCTGTGACAAAGAATACCGTTGTCCAGGCTAAAAGATCAGGCATTGGCGCAAAACAATCCTGAAAATTTATTACATAAATCTTGTTTTGAAACCTAGAATATCTTAATTTTCCCATCTGCGACTGGGTTGTCGCTGATGGGTTTTTTTATGAGAAGATAAAGGATCGGCTGATGGCAATGAAATGATCGGAGCCGATCCGTTTTGTGGAGAAATGAAAATGCCTCAACATGACCGTAGCTTGAAACACCCGAGAGCCTTTCGTCCCGGAGGATATCGTAATCTGAACCGGGAACAGATCGTCGTCCTTCACAATGCCAGCCTGGAAATCATGGAGCGCACGGGCATGCGCTTTTTCGACCAGGAGGCGCTGGACCTGTTCAGGAAAGCGGGCGCCCGCATAACGGACGGCAATATCGTCCATGTCCCTGCCGACCTGGTCGAGTGGGCCCGTAGTACCGTGCCTGAAAACGTGAACATCTACGACCGCAACCGTGAATTGGCCATGGCATTGGGGGGCGATCGCACCTATTTCGGGGTGGGCTCGGACTGCATGTCCATCTACGACCTGGAAACGGGAGAGCACCGCAGGGCTAAGCGCAGTGACGTGGTCGACGGGGTGCGCCTGGTGGATGCCCTGGCCAACATGGATTTCGTCATGTCCATGTTTCTGCCGTCGGATGTGTCCCAGGCAGACTACGAGCGCCATCAAATGGCGATCATGCTGCAGGAGAGCACCAAACCGATCATTTTCGTGGGCATTGAACAAGCCAGCACGGTGATGGCCCTGGACATGGCCGCAGCTGTGGCCGGAGGCCTGGAACCCCTGCAACGCTATCCGTTTGTCATCAACTATGTGAACACGGTGTCCGATTTCCACCACAACGGTGAAAGCCTGCAACGGCTCCTTTACGCGGCCGAACGCAACATTCCCAGTATCTACGCGCCCGGGTCCACGCGGGGAACGCTGGCGCCCATCACCTCGGCCGGTGCCATGGCCCTGCACAACGCGGCCCAGCTGGCCGGCCTGGTGCTGTCCCAGCTGAAGCGCGAGGGGTCGCCCCTGATCCTGTGCGGGCGCAGCGGCGGTTTTATGGACATGCGCACCATGCTGTCCCTTTACACGGCACCGGATGCCGGCCCCTACGGATGGGACCTGGCCCGCCATTACCGCATACCCACCTTCAGCGCGGCATGTACCGACGCCAAGGTGTTCGACGCCCAGGCTGCTGCCGAAACGGCTCTGACCCTGTTCGACAAGGCGCTCAACGGGGCGAACATCGTGCACGACCTGGGTTACCTGGACTGCGCCATGACCGGGTGTCTGGAACTGGTGCTTTTCAGCGACGAAATCGTCGAGTGGATCAAACGGTTCTGGCAGCCGGTGGAGATCAATGCGGAAACGCTGGCCCTTGACGTGATTCATGCCGTGGGCCCGGACGGCCATTTCCTGGAAACCAGCCACACCCTCGACCACTTCCGGGAACTGTGGGCGCCTCGTCTGCTGGACCGCTTCGATTTCGAGACTTGGTCTGCAAGGGGGGCGATGACCGTCCAGGAAAAGGCCAACCAAAAGGTCAAGGAGATCATCGCCTCCCACCGGGCCGCGCGGTTGCCTTCCGAAGTCGTGGCCAGACTGGAGGATATCGTGGCGCGCCGCTGAACGCTTTTGGGATCGTTATAGGCAAGGATATTGTCTATGCAGTAAAGGCGGTTAGAATATTTTAAGCACTATGCACCAAATTTTAAACCCTAAACACCAAATCCTAAACAATATCGAATGATCTAAATCCAAATAACCCAAACATGGATTGAAGCCATTAGCTGTCAGGCTTCCGTTTCTGTCATTTGAACATTTGAAGTTAGAATTTGTTTAGAATTTTGATATTGGAATTTAGGATTTTCATGTTTTCGTGATGAAAAAAATATTACGATACGGCTTGGTTGGATTTTTTTCGAGGGTAACACAATTCGTTTAAAGGGAGATAGCCATGGACGGCAACCAACTGACGGCGAAGTTTATCGCCGAAATCCGCTGGGAAGCCTTGTCGGAGGAAGTGAAGGAAAAGGCGCGCATGTGCCTGGTCGACAACCTGGGTGCGACCCTGGCCGGAACCCTGACCCGCGTCAGCCGGATTTGCGCCGACTATGCCGCGGCGACATGGCCGTTAGACCACGCCACGATCCTTTTGCAGGGGAAAAAGAGTTCGGCGGTGGGTGCGGCCTTTGCGAATGCAGCCGCGGCCAACGGTATCGATTCAGACGACGGGCTCCAGTATGCCTACGGCCACGGCGGTGCCCAGATATTTCCCACAGCCCTTTCGGTGGCGGAGTCCCTCAATCTTGGCGGTGATCGACTGCTGGCTGCCATGGTAGCGGGGTACGAGGTGGCCCACCGTTTCGGCAGGTGCTGGCACGACGACCACGCTGTGTACCAGGCCTGCGGCTCCTGGGGATCGGTGGCCAGCGTCGCCACAGCGGCCAACCTGATGGGGCTCACCGCGGAGCAGGCCTGGCACGCCCTGGGTATTTCCGATTACCAGGCGCCCAATCTTCCCATGATGCGCGACATCGACCATCCTGCCATGGTCAAACACGGCATCTACTGGGGTGCCATGAACGGTGTCATGTCGGCCGAGATGGCCTCCCGTGGTTTTACCGGCATTCCTTCCCTTTTGGGCATGCAGAAATACAGCGACTGGGCAAAGGACATCGGCCGTCACTTTATCATGGTAGACGGTGTTATGTGGAAAAAGAAAGGCTATGCATGCTGCGGCTGGGCCCATGCAGGCGTTGAAGGCGCCCATGAACTGGTGCGGGAGAACGGCATCGCTTTAGAAGACATCGACGTCATCAGGGTGGAGGCCTTTCACGAAACCGTGCGCCTGGGAATCCGACTGCCAACGACCACAGAGGAGGCACAGTTCAATCTGGCCTGGCCCATTGCCGCCATGCTGGTGGACGGCGAAATCGGTCCCCGCCAGATGCTGGAATCGCGTTTGACCGATCCCGCGATTCAAGCCCTGGCCATGCGGATCGAGGTCGTCGAATCCGAAGAACTCAACAGGCTCTGCCGGCTCTATGAAAAAGGCGACCCGGAAGGGTGTTTCGGCAGCATCGTGACCATTCGCCTGAAGGACGGCCGTGAATTCAACTCGGGACTGAAGGACGGCGGCATGGCGATCAAGGGCGGAGGGTGGACCCGTGCAAAGATGGCGGACAAGTTTCACTGGCTGGCGGCCAATGTCATGGACCGCAGGAGGGCCGAGGAGGTTCTCGAGATGGCCTGGCGCTTGGATGAATTAGAAAGTATCAAAGCGTTGACAGAAAAACTGAAATAATAGACCGCAGATGTTGGCTATGACGGCAAAAACGATCATAAAATGCTAAGCACCAAACCCTAAATCTTTACCCTGTTAAATCCCCTCGAAGAGGGGGCTGCTTCGCAGCATTTAACAGGGCGGGCAATATCGAATGATCAAAATACCAATAACCCAAAAAAATTGAAGCCATTAGCTGCCAGACCGCAGAATATTTTAATGAAAAATTTCGGCAAAAAAATTGAAATCGACCTTTCTTCTGGGCGCATCGAACATGAAGCGTTGTCGGAAGCCGATGTCCGGCGAAGCCTGGGCGGCTTCGGCTTCAACATAGAGCATTTATATCGCCGCGTCGAAACGGAAATGGACCCGCTCGATCCCGCCAACCTGCTGGTGATCAGCCGTGGCCTCTTGACCGGTACGGTGGCGCCGTCTTCCTCGCGCGTCCACGTCAATGGGCTTTCGCCCCAGTCCGGTTTGATCGGCAGTTCCAACGTGGGGGGATTCTTAGGTTTCAGGATGTACTCTTTGGGCCTTAACAGCCTCGTGATCACGGGGCGGGCCGGCCGTCCGGTATATTTGTATGTGGGGCCGGGCGGCGTGGAAATAAGGGATGCTAAGCACCTCTGGGGCCTCGACACGCGCGCGACCGAAGAGCGCCTTTACCTTGAGCTTAGCAGCGGGGATCTCGGCAGGCAGGACACGGACCTGTTGACCATCGGGCCGGCCGGCGAAAACGGTGTTCTATTTGCCTGCATCATGGCCGGGTGGGACCATGCCGCCGGACGCACCGGCCTGGGGACCCTCATGGGGGCCAAAAACCTGAAAGCAGTCGTCCTGCAGGCCGGACCAGGAAAGGAAAAAATGACCGCTTCCCAGGCGGAGGTCGTGCGGGAATATGTCGGCCGCATGAAAAAGAGCGTGTCACGCTACCGGGATTTTTCCACTTATGGGTCTGCGGGCGACATCCTGGAGACCAACCAGATGGGTATGCTGGGGACCCGCAACTATCAGAACTATCAGCTCGAGAATGCGGAGCGCATCGACGGGCGGCAACTGGACCGCTACGTCAGGAAAAAGAGCAGATGCCATCGCTGCCCTATCAGCTGCAAGGCCGAAATCGAGCTTCCGGACGGACGGTATGCCGGCTTCAAGGGCGGACGCCCGGAATACGAGACCATCATCGACCTGGGGTCTTTGTGCGGTCTGACCGATGCGGAGGCGCTGCTGTATCTGAGCAATCTGTGCAACATGCTGGGGCTGGACACCATTTCCACCGGCAGCGTGATCGCCTTCGCCATGGAACTCTATCAGCGGGGGATTCTGACCCGAACCGATACCGGCGGCATGCCCCTTGCCTGGGGTGATGCCGATGCAATGGAAGCCTTGATACGTCAGATCGCCCACAGGGAAGGGTTGGGCGCCATTCTCGCCAAAGGGGTCAAGCAGGCAGCCGAAATCATCGGCCGCGGGGCGGAAAAATACGCTTACCATGTTAAGGGCGTAGAGCTTTACGGCGGGGACCCCCGGGGGGCCATGGGCGTAGCCCTGGCCTATGCCGTGTCCATGCGGGGCGGCGACTACACCAGCGTCTACCCCATTGCCGAGATGCGCTACAGCCCCGAGCAGGCCGAAAGCGAGTTCGGCACGCGCGAAGTGGTCGACCTTGCGGCCACCGGCGGCAAGGGCGCCATGGTGAAAAAGTGCATGACCGTCAGTGCGGTCATCGATTCCCTGGGCCTCTGCAAGGTACCGGCCCTTTCCATCATCGGCGACCTGAAACTGGACATCGAGTCCCGCATGATCAGGGCCATAACTGGCCTCCACATGTCGCCGTCGGAAATCCTCTACGCGGGTGAACGCATCCTGCACATGGAAAAGATCATCAACATCCGGCAGAAAAGCGGCCCCGAAGACGACACGCTGCCGGATCTGTTTCTGGACACCCCCGTCAGGGAGGGTCCGATGCAGGGCCGCAAAGTCGATCTCGCCCCCATGATCGCAGAGTTCT
>JAJDNW010000156.1 GCA_022340465.1 Deltaproteobacteria bacterium
ATGGAATAAATCAAGGCCTGACCCAGCCCGAGCAACTCTGCCTTCTCCGCGATGTCGCCCACATCGATGCCGCTGGTGTCCTGAAACCAGATAATGGGGACCCTGTCTCGACCGCAAAGAGTGACGAATTCATTTAATTTGATAAGGCCCTGGCGGTACAATTTGCCGCCGATACCGGGATAATCGGCATATTCAGGATAGTCTTCGCCCAAAAATCCCTGGCGGTTGCCGATGCACCCCATGAGGAATCCATCCACCTTGACGAGCCCTGTATAGACTTCAGGACCATAATCAGGTTTGAACTCGAGATGTTCACTGCCGTCCACCAGTCTGGCCAGCACCTCATCAAAACTGTACATCTGTTTCTGGTTGAAGGGAACCAGACGATACAGATCTTCAGCCGGAAACTTGGGCTTTTTGGGTTGGTCTACCCGGAAAAATTTGGGATGATAGGCTGGCATGTCCTTCATATAGTCCTTGACACCATCCAAAACTTCGGTCTCTGTATCATACACATACCTGAAAAAGCCGGTTTCATCAAAATGAATGGATGCCGAACCCGGAGGCGTTGCCTTGTACTGTTTGGCAGCCTGAATCAGCTGCTCCGCCCCCTCCAGGTCAAAGTAGCCTTTGGGGGACATACCGCTCAGGATACCGCCACCACCCACGGCGATGTTGCAGTCCTTGTGGGCAAACAGAATTGTCGGGCTGATCCCCTGATACCCTCCGCCTGCAGGGTTTGTACCGTAAATCGCCGCCAGAATCGGAATTCCGAGCTGTTCGAGCTCGGCATGACGGAAAAAAGTAGCCCCACCGCCCCTTCGATTTGCGTAGAACTTTTCCTGGGCGGTCAACTGAACACCGCTGCAATTGACCAGCCAAACCAGCGGAATGTTCAAGCGCTTTGAAAGATTGGTAACCCTTAAAATATTATCCGCCTGCCCGGGAATCCAAGCACCGGCATACAGCTTGTTGTCAAACCCCACCACCACCGCCCATTTGCCGGATATCTTCCCCAGACCATCAAAGACATTGGTGGTGCCTTCCTCGTTTTCCATGGGATTGTAAAAGGTATGCAGCGGACACCAGGTGCCCGGATCGATCAAATAATCAAGCCGTTGCCATACCGTCATCTGGCCGCGTGCATTGATCTTTTCCTCAGGCAGGCCGATGGTTTTGACCCTTTCAAATTCTTTGTCAAAACCTGCCTCTACTTCTTTGATTTTCTTTACATTCTCTTCGGTGCTGACGATATTGCCTTTGGACAGTTCCCGACCGAACGACGTCATTTTTTCAAAATAGGGTCTCATGATAGCTCCTCGTCTGATGAAGTATTCGTAGGCGTCAGAAAATAAATGATCTGTGAAAAACCTTTATCACGAAAACACAAAAAGACGAAAGCACGAAATGCAAAAAAAAACTCCCATGCAAAAATATTACAGGGGAGTTTTTTATCTGAATCGGGGTAAGATTCAGGGGGAAACTTACTTGCCTTTAAATGCCGGATCCCTTTTTTCCAGAAATGCGGCGACACCTTCCTGCTTGTCCTCAGTGCCGCATGAAAGCGCATGCAGATAAGATTCATGCGCCAGGCCTTGACTTAGCGATCCCTCGGCATAGCGCAGGACTGCTTCCTTGGCGTACTGTAAGGCCAGTTTTGGCCTTGCCGCAAGGGTCGTTGCCAACGCCTTGACTTCGTCCAACAACTGATCCGGCTCCACCACCTTGTTCACAAGCCCAATGGCCAGTGCTCGATCCGCCTTGATAGGGTCCCCAGTCAGAATGATCTCCATGGCGATCCCCATTCCCACCAGCCTCGGCAAACGCTGGGTTCCACCGGCACCCGGCATGATCCCAAGTTTCACCTCCGGCTGTCCCATGCGGGCTTTGGCCGAGGCCACCCGCATGGTGCATGCCATGGCCAACTCAAGGCCCGTTCCCAATGCCCAACCGTTGATGGCGGCAATGGACGGTATTTCCAGCTGCTCGATGCGCGTGTACACTTCCTGCCGGCGTCGCGTTTCGGATCGCCCCAGCAGGCTGTTGCGCGCTTTCACTTCCATGATATCGGCACCAGCCACAAAAGCTTTCTCTCCGGCGCCGGTTAAAATCATCACCCGAATATCCGGATCCTGCTCGATCTTCGAAAGCGCATCATCAAGCTCCTCCACCGTGGCATTGTTCACGGCGTTCATCTTATCCGGACGGTTGATGGTTACATAGGCAAATCCATCTTCTATCGTAAGCAATATATTTTCATACATCATTTGTCTCCGTAATCGTAAAAGCCTTTACCGGTCTTTCGACCGAGATTTCCTGCATCGATCATCTCGTCCAGCAGTTTGGGATGCGCATAGCGGGGATCGTCCAGTTCCCTGCGCAGCGTCTGCATCTTGGCACGGTGAATGTCCAGACCGATCATGTCGATCAGCTGCAGCGGTCCCATGGGATGATTCGCTCCCAGCTTCATGGCCTTGTCGATATCCGCTGCATCCGCCACCCCGGAGTCCACCAGCCAGGTCGCCTCGTTCAGCAGCTGACCCAGAATCCGGCTCACAATACCTGCCGGCGCCTCGTTCTTGCACACCACCGGGTCCTTGCCCAGCTGTCTGGCAAATGCCGCTGCCCGCTCCAGCGTCTCCGCCGATGTCTGCTTCCCCGGCATGATCTCCACCAGCTTCATGATCGTCGGCGGATTGAAAAAGTGCATCTGCACCACCTTGTCCGGCCGCTTCGTGGCATTCGCCATGGCCGAGATGGACAACGATGTCGTGTTCGTGGCCAGGATCGTCTCCGGTTTTGCCCGTTCGTCCAGCTCCGCAAACACTTTCTTCTTGATGTCCAGGTTCTCCACCACGCTCTCGATGACGATGTCCGCATCCGCGGCCGGAGAAAGATCACCGGCGGCCGTCATGCGCGACAACACATCCTGCTTGTCCGCCTCCGTGATCTTGCCCTTGGCGATCCGACCGTCCAAACCCTTGGTGATCTTGGCCAGCGCCCCCTCGGACAACTCCAGGCTGATATCCGTCAGTACGGCTTCCATGCCCTGCTGCGCACACAACTGCGCAATCCCCGCACCCATGGTGCCCGCACCAATTACGAGTACTTTGTTGACTGCCATCTTTCGTCCTCCTTTGTATAGGTCCTATCGGTCCTATTTTCCCTAGTTCAAACGCTCCACCACCAGTGCCACACCGTTTCCACCGCCGATACAGGCACTCACGATACCGAACTGTTTGTCACGGTCTTTCAGCGCATACAACAGCGACGTCAATATCTTGGACCCTGTGGCCGCCACCGGATGGCCCATGGCAATAGCGCCACCGTTCACGTTCACCTTGCTCCGGTCGATCCCCAAAATCCGCTCGCACGCAATATACTGCGCTGCAAAGGCCTCGTTCAGCTCGATCAGATCCATGTCCTCAAGCGTCATGCCCGCCATCTTCAATGCCGCCGGCATCGCTTTGGTGGGTGACAGTCCGAACTTCTTGGGTTCATACCCCACAAACGCATACCCCTTCACCAGCGCAAAGGGCTTCAACCCCATGGCCGACGCTTTCTCGCGATCCATCAATACCTGTGCCGCTGCTGCATCGCATAAAGCACAGGCATTCCCCGCCGTCACCGTGCCGCCCTTGGTAAACACGGCCGGCAGCTTGGCCAAAGACTCGGCTGTCACGCCTGCACGATAGATCTCTTCATCCTTGAATACCGTGACCTTGCCTTTACGTCCAGGCACCTCGATGGGAATGATCTCTTCTTCAAACTTGCCCGCCTTTACCGCCGCCTCGGTCTTGTTGTGACAATCCGCTGCAAATTCATCCTGCTCTTCCCGCGTAATCCCCAGCTCCGCAGCATAGACGTCCGTCAATTCCCCCATCAGCCCGCCGCCCAATGGACACTGAAAACCGTCGTGGTGCAAAAGATCCACCACCTCGCCCTTGCCCATGCGGTACCCCCAGCGGGCCTTGAGCAATCCATACGGTACCTGGTTCGAACTCTCCGTGCCCCCTACCAGCACCGTGTCCACATCCTCCGCCTTGATGGCCTGCGACCCCATGATCAATGCCTGGATGCTCGACCCGCAGCGTACGTTCACCGATACCGCCGGCGAATCCACCGGTACGCCGCCGTTCACCGCCGTCATCCGCGCAGGGTTCGGACCCACGCCCGCCTGCCACGCACTGCCGAATATCGTCTGTTCGATCTCGGATGGCTCGATCCCCGACCGCTTGATCGTCTCCCGTACCACCACCGCGCCAAACTGCGGCGCTGTCATATTCTGCAACGACCCGCCATACTTGCCGCCCGCTGTTCTTCCCGATCCCAAAATCACCACTTCTCTCATGCGCTTTACCTCCATTATTAGTGTTTGGTGTTTGCTATTTTGTGTTTGGTGTTTTGTTTGAACCATGCGCTGATGTCAGATCCCAAACACGAAACACTAAATACAAAACACTGCTG
>JAJDNW010000157.1 GCA_022340465.1 Deltaproteobacteria bacterium
TGGTTTTTCATGCCAACGGCCGGTATTATCTGTTGGACTGGAAGTCAAACCATCTGGGAGCCGCCATCAGGCATTATGGACCCGCGGCGCTCGAAAGCGAGATGCAGCGTTCGCTATATGTTCTGCAGTACCACATCTACACCCTGGCCCTGCATCTCTACCTGAAGGCCCGCCTTCCCGGCTATCGGTACGACCGTGATTTCGGCGGTGTCTTCTATCTGTTCATCCGGGGGATCGAACCGACTGCAGGGAATGACTGCGGGGTGTTTTTCGATCGTCCGGAAAAGAGGCTGATCGAGGCACTGGAAAAGGTGCTGCTTCCGGAATAAAATCGTGCTCCACGTTTTTTGGAACGTATCCCGTATGTACAACGACCCTGCACTTGCAAAATCAGAACTTTTCACCAATATAGACACCCGGTTCGCCGGTTTCATGGCCGCTGTGTCCCGCGAAAAGGATGCGGCCGTTCCCCTGGCGGCGGCCCTTGTCAGCCGCAGCCTCCGCAACGGGCACGTCTGCCTCGATTTGGAGGCCTATGCCGAAACGACTCTGAAAGCCGAATCCGTGGACATAGGCGTCATCCGGTGCCCCCCCCTGCAACAATGGCGCAGGCTCCTTTTAAAAAGCGGCCTTACCGGAAGGAGCGGTGAGTACAAACCGCTGGTCCTCGACGATAACAACCGGTTATACTTTCACCGATACTGGGAATACGAACAGCAACTGGCCGACTTCATTCTCGAGCGCGCCTCGCGCACCTTATCCTCCCCCGCCATCGGCGGACAGCCGGCAGAGGCGGTCGGGACCAGCCTGCAACGTCTTTTCCCCGAAAATGACGCCGGGGAAACGAACTGGCAGAAGGTGGCCGCCGCTGTTTCCATGCTGAAACAGCTGTGTGTCATTTCGGGCGGCCCGGGAACCGGAAAAACCCATGCGGTGGCCAGAATTCTGGCATTTCTGCTGGAACAGTACAGGAACGCCGGCAGGGAACTGACCATCCGGATCACCGCACCCACCGGGAAAGCCGCGTCGCGCCTGAGTGCCTCTATCGCGAGCGCCAAACGGGCCATTGCCTGCGAGGCTTCCATCAAGGCCGCCATTCCGGATAACGGCATGACCATCCACCGGCTGCTACAGGCATCTGGGAATGCCGGCCGCTTTCACTACCATGCGGGAAACAGGCTGGCGGCGGATGTGGTGGTCGTGGACGAAGCTTCCATGGTGGATTTGCCCCTGATGACCAAACTGGTCCGATCGCTGCCGGATGACAGCCGGCTTCTGCTTCTCGGTGACCGGGACCAGCTGGCTTCGGTGGAAGCCGGCGCGGTCATGGGGGACATCTGCGGGGAAAGCCGTTCCAATGGTTTTTCGGTCGAGTTCCGCGAACGGGTCAAAACCATCGCCGGTATGGATTTGCCGGCCGATGGTCCCCTGCCGCCGCCCGGACTTCAGGACTGCAGGATCCATTTTTCGAAAAACTACCGCTTCGATGAAAAAAGCGGTATACCAAGGCTGAGTCACGCGGTGAACAGAGGCGATTGCGAAGAGGTCGCAAGCAGCATCGCCGAAAAAATCTATGCGGATGTGCACTGGCAGCCGCTAGACCGGAATGAAAAATGGATCCGGTATATGGAGCAGGAGGTCGTTCGGCACTACGGCCGATTGTCCGCGATGCGTCATCCCGCCGAGGCACTTGCCGGATTGGACCGGTTCAAAATTCTTTGTGCGATCAATCATGGCCGCTACGGCGTCGAGGCCGTCAACGGGCGGGCAGAGGCGGTGCTGGAACGGTTGCATCCTATTGCATACCGCCGGGGCAGGGCTTCAGCAAACTGGTATCACGGGCAGCCGGTGATGATCAGGAAAAACGATCATCGACTCGAACTGTACAACGGCGATTTAGGCATCGTCATGCAAGACCCCGCATCCAACAGCGGCCTGTCGGTGTACTTTGCCGGTGGCGAGAGCGGCATTCGGAGGTTTGCACCCCACAGAATCCCCGAACACGAGACGGCCTACGCCATGACCATTCATAAAAGCCAGGGGTCCGAGTTCGACGAGGTCCTGCTGCTCTTGCCGGAAAAGGATTCTCCGGTTTTGACCCGGGAGCTCATATACACGGGAATTACCCGGGCCAGACAAAATCTGTCGATTTTGTGCTCGCAATCTGCTATAAGCCTTGCCGTATCACGCCGCATTGAGAGGAGATCGGGGCTGGGAGATAAAATCGCAATCGGTGAAAGAGCGGTATTCTATAATGAATAAGTGATTCATCAACTGGAGAACGAACATGCGAAGAACATTAATAAAAGGCACCGGGCGCTATCTTCCCGACAGGCTGGTAACCAACGACGACCTCACGCAGTGGATGGATACGTCCGATGAATGGATCGAGCAGCGCACGGGGATTAAACAGCGGTACTGGATACCCGAGGAGGGAGGTGTCGGCGCTTCCGACCTGGGACTGGAAGCTTCCAAGATAGCCATCGAGAGAGCGGGATGGGCGCCGGAAGAGATCGACCTGATTATCTTTGCCACGTTGAGCCCGGATATTTTCTTCCCGGGTTCGGGCTGTTTGCTCCAGGCGAAACTGGGGCTTGAAACCACGCCGGCGCTGGACATCCGCCAGCAATGCACCGGTTTTCTCTACGGGCTGACCACCGCCGATGCTTACATAAGAAGCGGGTTGGCCGAAAAGATTCTTTTCGTGGGCGCAGAAGTGCACTCCACCGGACTGGACATTTCTACCGCCGGGCGTGACGTGTCGGTTATTTTCGGAGACGGTGCCGCGGCGGTGTGTTTTGAGGCCGGTGAGGGGGAAGAAAGCGTCGGCGTTTTGTCATCGGCCCTGCATGCCCAGGGGGAACTGGCGCGAAGCCTGATGGTGGAAGCGCCGGCATCGAGGGAGATGCCCAGAATAAATGAAAAGATGCTCGCCGAACGCCGACATTACCCCTCCATGGACGGTAAAACCATTTTCAAGAATGCCCTCAAAAGATTGCCGGAGGTCACCAACGAAGCGCTTGCCAAGGCCGGTCTGGCACTGGACGACATCGACCTGTTCATTCCCCATCAAGCCAACCTGCGCATCAACCAGTTTTATCAGCAGTCCATGAAAATCCCCGAAGGCAAGGTGTACAACAACATCGAAAGATACGGCAACACCACCGCTGCAACTATTCCCCTGGCATTGGATGAAGTCATTGAAAAGGGCATGATCACCTCCGGAAGCACCCTGATGTTCCTGGGACTGGGGTCCGGGGTGACCTGGGGGGCCTGCATCTATCGCTTCGCTTAGTAAAAGAGTGGGTGCCTAATTTAAAAAAATTAGACACCCATTCTTTCACGGAAAGCCGCTGCGCGGCTGATGTATGCAAACCTGTACTTTTCTATTTGATTGCCGATTATCCCCCACGAACCATCTGGTGACATAGCCCTTGACAATAAAAGTTATCTTAAAATATTCAAAGGGATATTTGGTGTTAAAGGAAAAATCTTTCAACAAGCCTGCTGTCATAGTCTTGGTGACGTCGTGATCCATTTAAACCGGGCCGGAAAAAGTATCATTCTCTTTCTGGCGCTTTTCATCTTCGGCACCTCCGGATACATGATCATTGAAGGGTGGGATGTTATCGATTCCATGTTCATGACCACCATCACCATGGCAACGGTAGGGTACAGCGAGGTGAACCCGGTCAGCCCGGAGGGCCGTATTTTCACGGTTGTGTTGATTTTATCCGGTGCCGGGTTGTTCCTGTATGTGGCCGGCAGCGCCATGCAGTTCCTCGTCGAAGGACGCTTACGGGCCGTTTTCGGGAGGCGGAAATTGGAAAAAATTATTGCAACGATCAACAATCACTACATTATTTGCGGATATGGGCGCATTGGAAAAGGGCTTTGCCACTATCTTCTCCAGAAGAACCTTGCGGTCCTGATCGTTGAGAAAGACGAAAGCAGAATTCCTGAAATGGAGGCCGACGGCGTCCCCTACATCATCGGTGAAGCCAATGAGGAGGACAACCTGGAAAAAGCTGGCATTAAACGGGCCAGGGGCCTTTTGTCCGTCCTGGGGTCCGACCCCGACAACGTATTCGTTGTGCTGATCAGCAAACAACTCAATCCCAACGTCTATGTGGTGGCCAGGGCGAATCAGGAGATGGCCAAGAAAACCCTGGAGTCGGCCGGAGCGGATAAGGTTATTTCCCCATACGATCTCGGTGCCAGACGGATGGCCCATGCCATTTTAAGACCAACGGTCATTCACTTTCTCGAACTGGCTTTTGCGGACAGGGACACGGACATCAACGTCGAGGAAATTCCGGTGGGTCCGGATTGTGAACTCCTCAATATGACCTTGCTGGACTCGCAAATCCGTCAGAAACTGGATGTGTTGATCATCGCTATCAAGAAATCCGACGGCCGCATGGAATTCAATCCGAAATCACTGAGCAGGATCGAAGCGGGCGACACCATAATCACGGTGGGACAGGCAGCCAATCTGATACAGCTGGAAAAGATGTTAACGTAAACGATGACATTATCGCTTGGCAACAAAAAGCGCATGCTGAGGCGCATAGAAACCACAACTGCAAAAAACGTCCTGCCGCGGCAGGCGTACCCTGAAGACAGGCATGAATTGTCAGGAGCATCGGCCGTCCTTTTCCTGCTGGGGGACAAGCGCGGCGGCAATGGAAAAACCCCGGAGCCGTGTTTGATCCTCAACAAGCGTTCACACAGGGTGCGGCAGCCGGGAGACCTTTGCTGTCCGGGCGGGGGGGTGATGCCGGCGCTGGATCCTCTGCTGGGAAAAGCGCTCAGCCTGCCGGGATTTCCCCTGGCAAAATGGCCGCAGTGGAAAGGCCATCTGGCAGAAAGGCCCGCCCATGCCCGTATGCTGCGGACGTTGTTCTCAACTGCCTTGCGCGAAAGTTTCGAGGAGATGCGCCTGATACCTCTTGATGTCACTTTTCTGGGGCCGCTGCCCTCCCAGGATCTGGTGCTGTTCAAGCGTACCATTTTTCCAATGATCGGCTGGGTCGGTCATCAAAAACATTTTTATCCCAATTGGGAAGTGGCGAAGGTTGTAAACATACCCATCAAAAAATTGTTGGACCCCGCCAATTACGTACGCTACCAGTATGCCTTCTCCGTGCCGGGATCCGGGCGTACCGCCTGGCAGACGTACGACGCTCCCTGCTTTTTGCACCGGCACCATCAGGAAAAGGAGGTGTTGTGGGGAGCCACCTGCCGTATTACGCTCACTTTTCTTAAAATCGTTTTCGATTTCGAGCCCCCCGCGGTCCCAACGCTCCCCGTCGAGCGGGCCCGGCTTGATGCATCGTATGCAAACGGGGCAAGGTCGTGAAATCCGCCGACCGGGGAAAACCCATCCGCAGCATCGCTCTCGTGGCCACTCCCTGGGCGCTTTTCGATCGCCCTTCCATCCAGATAGCGGCCCTTAAAGCCTATCTCGATACGCACCTCCCCGGACTCCAAACGCAGTCCTTGCACCTGTTTCTAAACGTTGCCGACCGATTGGGGTATCAACCCTACGCGGCGCTCTCCCGGCGCACCTGGCTGGCGGAAAGCGTGTATGGGGCGTTGCTGCACCCTGAGCGACTTACGAGAATCGAAAAAATGTATGTACGATACGCCTCCCGAGCGCCCGAATTAAAAAAAATGCCGTTCGATCAACTTGTGAAGCGTGTCGAGAAAATATCAGACCATATCATTGCCGCGCATGACTGGCGGTCCATGGACATGGCGGGCTTCTCCGTTTCGATGTGCCAGCTGACCGCCGCTCTTTATTTTATCCGTAAAATTAAATCGATACATCCGGCCATCAAGGTCGTGGTCGGAGGATCGACCTTTTGCGGGCCGTCCATCACAGCCTATCTGGACCACTTCCGAGACATCGATTTCATTGTGGTCGGCGAAGGGGAGAGCCCCTTGAAAAACCTGCTTGAAAACCTGAACGGCGGTGATGACCGCTCGCGCTCGGCCGCGGTACCGGGAGTCGTTTCGCGTGAAGGCAGCCGGCAAAAAGGCGGCGGTTTCGTACAGCTTGCGAATCTCGACAAACTGCCATGCCCTGATTACACCGAATATTTTCAGCAAGTTGAGCGATTCAGCCCTGAAAAGCGCTTTTTCCCGACCATACCGGTGGAGGCCTCGAGGGGGTGCTGGTGGCGGCATGCGCCGAAACACGTAAACGGAACGGAGGAATCCTCCCCTAACTTGTGGGGGTGTGCGTTCTGTAACCTGAATCTGCAGTGGGACGGCTATCGGAAAAAAGCGCCCAACCGGGTCGCCCGGGAAATCGATACCTTGACGGCCCAACATAAAACCCTCTCCGTGGTTCTTGTGGACAACGTTATTCCCTCGGGCGACATTGCCGAACCTTTCAGAAAAATTATTGAATTAAATAAAGAATTCAAACTGTTCGGAGAGATTCGTGCCGATACGCCCTTGTCTGCGTTGAAACGTATGAAGATGGCCGGCATGCATGAGGTCCAGGTGGGGATCGAGAGCCTCAGCACATCCCTTCTCAAAAAGATGAACAAGGGGACCAGCGTGATTCAAAATGTGGAAATCATGAAACACTGCGAAACGCTGGGATTGAAAAATGTCTCCAATCTGATTCTGAACTTTCCAGGCAGCGATCTCGAAGACATTGCCGAAACCTTGGCAGCACTGACGTACACGCAACCCTTTCAACCGCTCAAACCGGTTAAATTCTGGCTGGGACTGGAAAGTCCGGTGTGGCGGCTCCATCGACGCTACGGCATAAAATCGGTTGCAAACCATCCCGGGTACGGCACGCTTTTTCCGGAAGAGACCGCAAGAAGCCTTCGCTTCATCATCCAGGCCTACCGGGGAGACGTCGTGTTGCAACGCAAGCGGTGGCGCGTCGTGGAAAAAAGTATCGAGGCCTGGCAACACAACTATGCCGCACTGCATTCGCGGCCATTTAGCGGCCCCATCCTCGGATATCGCGACGGAGGCACCTTTCTGATCATCACCCAGCGCCGCCCGAACGAGGAAAGCGCCACCCACCGGTTGACAGGCTTGTCACGAAAAATATATCTGTTTTGTGACACCAACCGTGCCTTTACGCGTATACTGGCGGCATTTCCGGGTCTGGAAGCAGAAAAACTGTCTTCTTTTTTAGAAATGATGCTGGATAAGCGCCTGATGTTCAGAGAAAAGGATCGATATCTCAGTTTGGCATCCCCAATAAAAGCGTGTGCCACGCTTTTGTGAAAAGCGGCCGCATCGCTACTTTTCGGAATGGGCAAATTGATTTCATATGTGCCGGCATTATATTGAGTGGGTTTGGAGTTACATATTCCGGTATTTGTCAATCGCTGCCAATAGTGTTTATCAGCTCGGAGTTTGAGCCATTGCTCTGCCAAACGTTATGATGCGGAAACGAAACGCATATTCCCCGGTGGGACAGGACGCACATGCGGGGTTCGAGAAACTGCGGCGGGACGTCCCCAGGCTTGTGGAAACCCTTCATCTCGGGGATGAAATCGACATTCTCAACTGGTCCGGCGTGGTGGACAAGAAACTGTTGCCGCGTCTGGCCGGGGATTTTCCTCTCGTGGCGGCCATCTGCGGCGGCGGTTCTTCGGGGAAATCGACGCTTTTCAATGCGCTGATAGGGGAGCACGTGTCGCCGACAGGCGGTACGGCAGGCATCAACCGGCGGGTTCTGGCCGCCGTCAGCAAGCGCCGTTTTGGATCGGCAGGGGAGTTTCAGACCCTTTTGGAACCCTTCGGATACCGTCCGCAGCCCCTGGCGGACAAGCACGACCTCGCGTCACCCGGAGATCTGCTCTACGTGCTGAAAAACAAGGTTCCGCCCAACCTCATTTTACTGGACACCCCCGATTTCGACACGGGGTTGAAGGGCGCTTACACCAACCGTGAAATGACCCGGCAGGCCCTGGAACTTTCCGATATATTTATCTATATATTTACCAACGCCAATTACAACAATCGCGACAACACCGATTTCGTTTCCGAAATGCTCTCCGATATCGGACGACGAAAATGCTACCTCGTCTATCGGGTTTACGCAAGCTATGGGGACCAGGAGATCCTCGGGCATGCCCGGACCGTGGCCGGCAACCTTTACGGGAAATCGGCCGATGAATACGTGCTAGGTATCTACAGAGCCGACGAGGACAACCGGGTGGCGGCCGATGAAAAGTTCATGGCTCTGGGCCCGGTAGACGGAAAGACACGCGACTCGCTGACCGATGAACTCGAACGTATGGATACCGCTGCGCTGCGCTCGGAACTGGTTGCATCGGTGTACGAAGACGCTCTGACTTTTGCCCGGGACGCCACCGCGCAAGCGAGAGATTCCCGTGAAAGGTTGTGTTTCTACCGGGACGTCCTGCAGGCGGCCCAAAGCGTCAGTGTCCAGGATGCGCTTCAGCACCTCCCTCTGGAGCCTGTTTTGAAGCGTTTTACCGACATCTGGTACGCAGGCGACCCCGGATATCTCAAAGTGATGCGTAAAACCGGACGGTTTGTCGACGCACCGCTTAGAGCGGCGGTGAGTGCCGCCAAATGGATAACCGGGAAAAAACGCGCGCAAAAGAACCCCGACGCCCACCTGAATGAATTTCCCGAGCAGTTCGAAGAGGATCTTTTGGTGGCCGTCAACAACCTCAGGCGCCAGGCGGTGGGGCCGGAATTGTCCGTAGCGCTGCAGGCCAATGACCCTGCCGCACGCGCGATGGTGCGCATGGCTCGGGGCGCGGGCTCCCGCAAGGACGATCGCCCGGGTGAACGCGTGCATGCCCAGGGCGCTTCCAGGGGAAAGCTCACGTTTACGGCCAAGACGCACACAGCGATAACCCAAGCCCAGGAAAAGCTGAAAACGAAGGACTGGCAAACAACCCTGGATGCGGTCGTGGCCGACGGAGCCCGGATTGCCGACATTCCCGGTCACATCGATGGCGAACTGCGGCAATTGGCAGCCCATTTCAGGGAAACCATGGGTTTCATATCGAGGGTCAGACAGACGTTTTCGGCCTTGCTGACCGTGCTGCCGGCAACGGCCGCCATGACGTATATTCTGACGACCGGAGACCCGGTGGGAGCGGTCGGGATCAAGGTCAAGCTGGCGGGGTTGTTCGGCCTCAAGGACCTGTACGCGCTGGTAGCCATCCCGGCCACCACAGGGTTGAACAGGGCCGACAGAAAACAGCTGG
The DNA here is from genome assembly GCA_022340465.1 of Deltaproteobacteria bacterium. Taxonomy (NCBI): domain Bacteria; kingdom Pseudomonadati; phylum Myxococcota; class Myxococcia; species Deltaproteobacteria bacterium. The sequence goes on from JAJDNW010000157.1 coordinate 9,228, forward strand.
AGTTCATGCTGGTACCCATCACCCGCACCTGGCTGAACGACAAGCTGGGAAGCGTTCAGTCGCTGTTCGAAAAGGAGATAACCGGAGAAATTATAGCGGCTGCCAACCAGGCCCTGGATGCATCCCGAGAGCTCATTGACAATATCGAGGACGCCATGAAACGATTGAACCGCGAACGATAGACCCATTGTCATAAGTTTGTTTCGATTGAAACTGGATATAGGGACGGCCATGCACGCCATTCAAAACGTTTTTCTGGCAACCACTCTAAACGCTGGCTTGCCGTGCGGTCGGCGAACGCGTCAGCATGCATGCGATACCTTGCCGCCGAGGGAGAACGACAGATGCACACTGCTGAAAAAATAAAGGCGCTGGGCCTCATAGAGGCGTACAAACGGGAAATCGACGATCTTTGCGCCCAGTTGACCGACCTGCCGCAATGGACGCCGGCGGCGGCTTTGAAGAGGGAGTGCCGGGAAGTGCTTCAGCGCATGGGCAGCCTGAAGGAGCGCTTCGACCGCAAACCGGTGGTCACCATTATCGGACCGGGGGGGGCCGGAAAATCGACGCTGATGAACGCCCTTGCCGGCAAAGACGACCTCTCCGCATCCGGGAATAGGCGCCCGACGACTGAAAAACCGGTCGTGCTGTGCCGGGAACAGCGGGATGCCGACGGGTTGCTCGATGCGCTCGGCGATCCTTCTGCGGGGGTGATTATCGATAGTGACAGCGCCTTTCTCGAGGATTTCATCCTGATCGACACCCCGGACACGGACAGCAACGCGCAACGCCGGCACATACCCATGGTTCGAAATGCCGTCAAGGGCTCGGATGTCCTGTTGTGCGTTTTCAATGCCGAGAACCCCAAGACCAGGGATCACGTGGATTTTTTTTCCGATTACATTCCCTATTTCGATGGCGATGCCCTGATCGGCATATTGAACAAGTGCGATAGAATCGATGCCGGCGAATTGAAAGAGGCCATCGTTCCCGGCTTTCAAAGCTATATCGCCGAAGCCTGGGACCGGCCGCTGCAGTCGCTTTTCTGCATTTCCGCCAGACGTCACCTGGCACGACCCGCCTGGGACGCAAACGCCATGCCCCGTCATGACTTTGACGAGTTCGACGCGCTTTTGCGGATGCTGGCGCAGCGTTTTCAGCATCCCGAGGCCGGGTCGGAGAACCGCGTACAAAATGCCCGGCACCTGCACGACTTCATGCTGAACGAAGTGCATGCAAGCGTTGCGGATCACCGGGGAAAGCTGCTGGAGGCGCAGGCGTCCGCCGCCGGGGCGGAACAGGCCGGACTGCAGGGTGCGCTCGCCGCCATGAGAGACGAGGGCGGCGGCCAGGGACTCGGGCTGAATGTCCTCTTGTATCAAAGGCTCGCCAACCGCTGGTTGGGGCCCGTTGGCTGGACCATCGCCGTCTGGGCGCGGCTGTTGATTTTCGGCACGGGGCTCGTGAACATGTTCAGGTTCGGCAACCCCTTGAGGCAACTTTTGGGGGTGCTTTCATCCGTACGGCATTTCAAGGATGCCCGGGTCCATGTTGAAGATGCGGAAAAAAACCGACGCGTGGGCGCGGCCATGCGTCAGTACCGTGTTGCCGTCGCCAAACAATGGCCGGAAATTGCGGAAAAACTGATTAAGGGGGGCTTTCACCCGACCGTCAGACATCTCGAACGAACCATGCCCGCAGGCAGTGAACTGGATGACGCCCTTAACGACATGTGGCAGGGCGCCCTGCAGGGCGCCCTCGAACGTTCAGCGAAGATTTTCAGCCATTTCATCCTGCAGGTGCTCTTCAACCTGCCGGTCTTGGCTTTGCTGGCACATATCGGCTGGCTGACCGTGCGGCACTATTTGCGCGGCGACTACCTCACATCGGACTTTTTCCTGCACGCCTTCATCATGGTGGCGATCGTTCTGTTGCTGGCGTTTTTTCTGCTTCAGATATGCGTGCGCCTCTTTTCAAGGCCGGAGCAGATCGTCGGCCGCGCTTTTAACCGCATTCAGAAACAGGTGGACCCGCTTCAGCAGCTTACCGCCAATCCGCTTTTTGAACAGGTCGAGGCCGTTTTGTTGCTGGACAGCCGTGGGCGGCAGGACTGACTTGAAGAAAAGGTTCGACATGTGGAAAAAGAGGGTTCGAGGGATCCAGGGTCCATTGGGATCTATCTTTGCCGGGCACTTCTGGAAATTCCCGGCGGGCGTTTGGTAAACGTATTCAGAGAAAGGTATCATGATTGTTATTACGACTCACCGCAACACGGATTTCGATGCACTGGCATCGGTCATGGCCGGCACCCTGTTGTACCCCGGCGGGCTGCCGGTGATTCCCAGGAACGTGAACCCCAATGTCAAAGCGTTTCTTTCCATCCACAAGGATATCTTCAAATTCAGCACCGTGGATATGCTGAACCTGGACGCTGTCGAAAAACTGGTGGTGGTGGATGTGAACCGATGGGAGAGATTGGGGGGGCTGAAAGCCCTCAGGGGCCGCGACAACCTCGAGGTGGTCATTTGGGACCACCACATGAGCTCAGGCAATATCGATGCGCATTGGATCTGCCACGAAAAAACGGGTTCGACCATTACGCTGATGGTTCGGGAGTTGAAAAAGAAACGCAAGCTCATCACCCCGATGCAGGCGACGCTGTTTTTGACGGGCCTTTATGAGGACACCGGCAACCTGACGTTTTCATCGACCACGGCCGAGGATGCCTATACAGCCGCCTGGCTGATCGAAAGGAAGGCGGATCTTTCCATCGTGAACACGTTTCTGAAACCGGCCTACGGCGAGAAACAGAAAAACATCCTGTTTCGGATGCTGCAGTCGGCCGAACGGAAGGATCTGAACGGATACAAGGTCAGCTTGTGCAGGGTTGCCGTCAACGGTCATGTCGACAGCCTTGCGGTGGTGGTACGCATGTTCAGGGAAATCCTCAATCTTGACGCCGCGTTCGGCCTGTTTATGGATAACAAACGTGACATCTGCATGGTTATCGGCCGCGGCAACGACGCGACGGCCCTTGACATCGGTTCCATCATGAAGGGGCTCGGGGGGGGCGGGCATCCGGGCGCCGGCTCGGCCATGCTTAAATCGGTCAGCCCGGCCGCCGTGGAAGAACTGATTGTCGGCCTGATCACCGGCAATCAGACGTCTTCCATTCAAATCAGCGATATCATGTCATTTCCGGTGGCTACCGTGGATGCCGGCGTCTCCATGGAAAAAACCGCCTCCATATTGCGCAGCAAGGGGTGCACGGGCCTTCCCGTGGTGGAGGACGGCAAACTGGTGGGCGTCATTTCACGCCGGGATTTTCGAAAAATCAAGAAGGAGTCCAGCCTCAAAGCACCGGTCAAGGCCTACATGAGCCGCAACATCGTCACCATCGAGCCCGGCAAAAGCCCCATGGAGGCGTCGCGCCTCATGGTGAAGCATGACGTCGGCCGGCTGCCGGTTGTCGAAGGGGGCAGGCTTATCGGCATCGTCACCCGCTCCGACGCAATGATGTATTTTTATGACCAGCTGCCGGACTAATACCAATGAAATTTTTTGTTCCCATTAACCCAAGCACTGCGTTTTGCCTGATTGCCGAACTGACAGATACATTTCCGACAACCATAAAATTTCATTGGAAATATCGCTTACGCGTCTGTATCATTTGTGATTTTAAACAATCTTCTTTTCGTTTCCCTTTCACGAATCGTTGCATCGTCGAGCCATTTTTTCAGTTTCTCCAAGCCCTCTGCCGTGCTCACCCGCGGTTTATAGCCCAAGTCCCGTTTCGCGGCGCTTATATCGTACCAGTTGGCGCTGGATAATTCGTGTGCCAGAAAGCGCGTCATCTTCGGTTCCGATTTCAGCCGCAACGCCTTGTAGATCAATTCGAGCACGGCGCCCACCAGATATGCGGTGCGTTTTGAAACGGATCTGGCCACGGGCGGTTTGCCGCCGGCCTCCAGGATACGGTTGATCATGTCCCACAGATAGACGGGTTCCCCCTGGCTGATAAAATAGACATTACCGGACAGTTGGGGATTTTTTTGCAGGGCGTCACCCGCCAGCAGGTGTGCGTCGGCGGCATTGTCGATGTATATGGTGTCGGACAGGTTCTTCCCGTCGCCGACCCTGACGATTTTGCCCGACCACTCGAGAATGCGGGGGATGAGGTGGTTGTCCCCCGGCCCCCATATCAAGTGCGGGCGCAGGGAGATGGTTTTCAGATGGTCATCGGCAGCCGCAATGACCATCTTTTCAGCCATGGTCTTGGTTGCCTGGTATGCGTTATGACTCGCGGGCGGGTAGGGCACCGATTCGTCGACACCCTCCATGGACCCGTTTTTGCTGTAAATGACATTGGGCGAGCTGGTGTGAACAAGCAGAGGAACCCCTTGTCGCCGACACGCCTCGATGACATTTTTCGTGCCTAGAACATTGGGCGGATAGTATTCTTCGTAGGCCCCCCAAAAACCCGCCTTGGCAGCCACATGAAAGACGATGTCCCGGCCCCGGCAGGCGTCGTCGACGGCTTTTGCATCGGCGAGGTCGCCCTGAATCTGTGCTACACCGAGCCGTTCGAGATCGCTGTAGCGGTTTCGCGAAAACGAGAACACGCGGTCCTTCCGCTCCAGCAGCCCTTTCACGACGGCTTTGCCTAAAAAACCGCCACCGCCGGTCACCAGTACGCTGCGCGGCGACTTCTGTTTTTCGTCGCTGTCAGTCATTGTCGATTACTGGTTGAATATTGAAGGTTACCTATTACCACGAAATCACGAAAGTGAAAAAACACGGACCGGTAAAATCAAAATAAAGCCGTGGCCAAGCCACAACCAAAAGAAACTGGGCTGATTTTTTTAAAAGGGTCCACCCCGAAAAATCAGCCCAGTTTCTTTTGGGCCCACACGGCCAGTTTTTCCCTGAAAATTTTTGAATTGTGCCTTATATCCACCGGAAATGACTTGTGAAAAAGAAATGTGTCGATTTCGGCGGTCATAACGTTGCCCTTGGCCAGTGCCGACAGATCTTCCAGCAGCTTCTTCTTGCCTGCGCCTGCCATTCGTATCCTCGAGGCGTTTTTTTCCAGTTCCAGGCAAATGACCGGTTTCCGGTTTCCTGCCGGGCCGACGCCCACCAGGGCGCTTCGAAAAACATCCGGGTGGTTGTTGAATATGGCTTCACAGGGAACGGTAAAAAGCGTCTCCTTGGCCGTGACCACCCGATGGCTCTTGCGGCCGCAGAACCAGAGACGCCCTTCACCGTCGAACCAGCCCAGGTCACCCATTCTGTGCCAGATGGTGTCACCGTCGGGAATCTTGCCCAACCGGTCCTGTCCCGGCCTCCGAAAATATTCGCGGGTAACCCGTTCCCCCTGCACGGCGATCTCGCCGATTTCGCCCTCGGGCAGGGCCAGGTTTTCGGACCATTCCGCAATGGGATCATCGTTGATGCGAATGATTTTGACCGTCACGCCGTCAATGGGATAACCGACGCAAATGCCGAACCCTTTTTCACTCAACTGCCGCGTTTTGGACAGCACTTCATGGCTGCCGACGGCGGCAACCGGCATGGCCTCGGTGGCGCCGTAGCCCGGGAATATCTGTGTATCATCGTTGAGCATGCAGCTGAAACATTCCAGAATTTCCGGCAGAACCGGAGCTCCCGCGGATATTACTCTTTTCAGCGAGGGCAGCCTGATGCCGTTGTCACGCCCGAACCGACCCACCCGGTTCAGCAAGGCGGGCGAGGCGAACATGTTGGTGACGCCATTGCGCAGGACGGCCTCTATAATTTTTCGCGGGTCGACCCTGGCCGGCTGGGTGGGGTCCATGTCCGGAATGACGGCCGTCATGCCCAGGGCAGGGTCGAAAAGTGCGAACAGGGGATAGGTCGGGAGATCGATTTCACCGGGCTGGATGTCGAAATGATCGCGGATGCCGGTCAATTGGGCGTCGAATATGCCGTGCGTGTAGACAACGCCTTTGGCCGGGCCGGTGCTGCCGGTCGTGAAGAGGATAGCGGCGGTTTCATCCCTGGCGGTTTCGGCAATGGGAAACCGTTTCCAGGGGGTTTTCCTGATATCTCCAAACGAAAATCCCTTCCAGAACCATTTCCTGCCCACGGTCACCGCTATTTTTACACTTTGAAAAAATTTCGGATAAAGCGTTCGGAGCGCGTGGGCCGGAGGGATGCCGATAAGGGCCGTGGCCCGGCTCTCTTTCAGACAGGCAAGCATCCGCTTGACGCCCATGCCGGGATCCACCACCACGGGCACGGCCCCGACCTTGAAAAGGGCGAAAGTGAGAGCAAAAAAGGCCGGTCCGGGCTTGACCATCAGGATGGTTCGGATTCCCCTCCTGATACCTGCGGCGACAAGGCCGTGGGCCAAGCAGTCCGATTCCCTGTCCAATTGCCGGAACGTCAGGTGCGTGTAAAGCGCGTTCCCGGTTTTGTCCCGGCCGGCCGGACTGATAACGGCACGCGTGTACGGCTGCTGCCTGGCCGCTTCGGCCAGATAAACGGCTACATTCACGAAATCGGAATCGGTATCTTTCATATTATAAATAATAACTTTGGGTTAATATTATATATATAAACCTTAACATGAATCTGGCAACACCGGATGACCGACGATCCACGCCCTTCGTCACCGGGTTCACCTGTTCAAGAACACTTTCATTGCGGCGATAACTTCCGTGGCAGCATCCTCCAACACATAGTGCCCTGCATCGGGAAACGTATGGATTTCGGCGTCCGGAAAACGTTTTTGCCACTCAACCAGGTAATCCATGTCGAACACGAAATCTTTTTCTCCCCACAGGATCAGCATGGGGATTTTTTTCAATACCGCCAGCCGGCGGTCGGATTCGGCGACAACAGCGTAGCTGGCATCGCCGGGAAACAAAGGAATGTCCTGCACGAACGTTAGGGTCGCGATACGGTTTTTCCAGGAGTTGTAAGGTGCTGTCAGGCCGTTTTTAACATCGTGCCGGAGGCCTTTTGCCGAGCACATGGACAAAGCCGCCCGTGAAAACAGGTTGAAGCCCAGAACGGCCGGTGTCCCAACCCATGCCAGGCGGCGGATAATCCATATCCGCAAGGGGATCTTCTTCCCGTTGGGAGGGAGGAAGGCCGCCGTGTTCAATAGGATTATTTTATCTATATTTTCGATATGCCGGAGGGCATAGGCACATCCGATCATTCCGCCCCAATCGTGCAGTACGAGGGTGATTTTTTTCTCTATGTTCAGCGTGTGTAAAAAGATCTCCAGGTCGGCAATGCGTCTTTGCAGGGTATAGTCATATCGATCCGGACGCGGTTTTTCGGAAAGTCCGCATCCGATGTGATCCGGAGCGATCATGCGTCGTTTGTCGGCAAAGGCTTTGATCACTTCACGGAAATAAAACGACCAGGTGGGATTGCCGTGGAGCATGACCACAGGGTCACCCGTCCCCTCGTCCACGTAATGGTATTGGAAGCCGTTGACCTCCATGTAGTTGGATTCGAAGGGGTACAGATGCCTGAAGGGCGTCAGGTCGATGTTGTGCTGATATGTCAAAGCAATCCCTTATGAAGCCTTTAAAGCAGTTGGCTATTGTCTCTGGATGCCTGCCTTCGCACGCATGACGCTGAAAAAGCCTACGACTAAAATAACTAATATAATATGCGGTTTAAAATAGCAGTCTTTTTTGCTTGAGAAAAAGGCTACCATTTTAAACCGAGCATCATGCAGTTTAAACCGCTTCCTATTCCCAGCATGCCGACAATGTCTCCCGCTTCCAGGAAACCGCGTTCGGCCGCCAAGGCCGCCGTAATGGGCAGGGACACCGTCCCGATATTGCCCAGGTATCGAAATGTCGTAAAGTCCTTTTCCTTTTCGACACCGATGGATCGCAGCAACGTGTCCTGGTGTGTGGCCCCTACTTGGTGACACACCACCTTGTCCGGCCGGCCCTCTTCGAGGTTAAGCTCGCGCTTGAAGGCGGCGAAGGTCTCGATGCCCAGGGACACCCCATTCTGCAGAACCCCGACCGAGTCGGTGTTCATGACCTGCCGGCCGGAGGCGGGCAGATCGTTGTCGGGCCCCCAGGTGCACAGGGCATGGTGCTCGAGGGCCGAGCGGAATACACCGCCCAGGAGCCGCGGGCCCGATTCGAGCAGGTCGGATCTGGCCAGCACGACGGCGACCGCTCCCGACCCGCCGGTGAGAGTGGCCACGGTTTGCTTGAAAACCGCCATGCTGAGCGAATCGAGGAGACGCTCGACGGTGGCCTCGACGATTTGCCGGGCGGATTCGCAGGACAGGACGATGCCCGCCCGGATGTGTCCCAACTCGATGGCATTGGCGACCTGCACCATGCCGTTGACGATTCCCAGGCAGGCGTTGGAAACGTCATACACAAGCGTCTCGGGTCCCAGTCCCAGGCCGTCGGCGACGGCACAGGCCGTGGCCGGTTCCAGATTTTCACGACAGACGCCGCCGTAGACCAGCATCTGTATGGCATCCAGGGGCAGATTGCAGGTGTCGATCGCCTTTTGACCGGCTCGAATGGCACCGGTGGAAATCTTGAAATCCCGATCCCAGAAGCGCCTTTCACGAATACCGGTGAGGGATTCCAGCTGCCCCTTTTTAAAATGCAGTTCCCGGTACAGGGGCTCCAGCCGGTTTTCGAGGTCCGCCGAGGTGACGACATTGGGCGGCAGTTCGTAGCCGAAAGCGGCGATGGATACGTTGGTGTATTTCATATTCTTATTCTTTTAATTTCAAGGAAAAATTCTCCATTTTATATATCACAAGACCGTCCACACGCAAGAGTCCATCGGCGACGAGCAAGGGGGACGGGTTGTCCCGGCGCCGGGTGACGGCGGCCTCGACGGTAACCTCGCTGTTTGCGGGCAATACCTGCCCCCGGTAGGTCCAGGCATGCGCGCCGTTGCCGGCAAGGGACCAGTTACCCCGGTCCGAATCCGTCCACTGATCGATGGCCATGTATTTCAAAAGCTGAAAAAGCGATTCCAGGCCGAGCGATCCCGGGCAGACCGGATCCTGAAAAAAATGGGCCCTGAAAAACCACTCTCCGGGATCGACCGTTTTAACGGCTCTGATATACCCGAGGCCGTGCGGCCCACCGCGCGGCCGGTAGTCTTCGATTCTGTCGATCATTCGCAGGGCCTTGGCCGGCATGGCCCTCTGCAACGGCGCCGGATATCGCTCGTCATCCGGTGTCAGGGGAGGGTGGTCCTCCAGCGTCTCGGCCCCGACGCCCGCCTGTCCATCCGGCACCCAGGGGTAGTCAGGCGGCAGATCGCGGGAACGGATGCCCACCTGAGCCGCAAGGGCCTTTTTAGTGAAAAAACCGAAATTGGTTTCTCCGTGGTACACGGGTTCGTTGCCGCGCAGCACCTCGAATTCGAAGGCCTCGATGAGCATGTCGCTCACTTCGGAAAACCGTGTGAGACGGGAACGCACGGTAAGGGTGCAGGATTCGGGCGGGAGATCCCGCAAAAGCGTGGCCTTGCCGTCCAGGTTTCGAAAATGCAGACCCTTTTCACTTTTGAGTGCGGAACCCATGTAGGCTGCCAGCCAACCGCATGGCTGCAGGGCGATTTCATTCAGTATGCAGTAAGGCAGCATGGGAATACGGTTGGCCCGGAAGTACCAGGCTAATGGATCGACATCCACTTCCGACGTGACCCAGCCGTCCGGTTCCAGCAGCCACGGACTGGGCTCCACGGCGATGACCCGGTCCATGAGAAGATAGGGCGGGCGCGGCAGCCTGGCGATGAAGCGCCCCCGGTCGAAAGGACGGTAGGGGGCGCCGAAAACATCGGCCGGGCTGCCGGAGGCAAACGCCTCCAGCATTTGGCGGGTAAACGGAGGCGCCGTCTTAAGCGGTTCGGCCGTTAACACCGCAACATCCTCCCGGGCAGCGGCGCCTCTGGCCTGCTGCCAGAAACGTTCGATCTCTCCACGGTTGGTATTGCTCAACCGCATGCCGATGTCCTGGAAGTAGACGATCTTTCTACCGTCGGCGTACATGTTGGCATCGGCAACGGCAAACGGTTCCGGCCCGTACCCCAGTTGTTTGATTTCGATTTCATAGATCACATGGCGTGTTTTCGGCGTGACCGGCCCCCGGCACTTGAGGACGCTTTCGATATTCATGACCGGTTCATAACGTGCGTTCCGGTTGTCCGTGACCCACCCGATGCGCTGGAGAAAAATCCTCAGGGTGTGGGCGCAGCATTCATACATCAGGGTTCCGGGCATGACCATATCGTCGACAAAATGACAGGTCAGAAACCAGTCATCGGGATGGATGTCGGCTTCGGCACGAATCAGACCGTTTTCGAACCGCCCGCCCCGGGGATCGAGGAGCAGAACGCGGTCGATGAGCCGCATACGGCCGCCGGGCAGGCGCAATCCCTCGGCAATGTCGACATCGTGAAAACCGTCGCCAAAACATGCGGAAAGATCACCTCTGCGCAGGGCTTCAAGACGCTCGTCGGGGTAATGCTCCCTGGAAACCGGTACCAGGTGATCGCAGGGGCAACCGTTTCCGATACGATCGTCCGCGCGTTCCCTGGGCGCATCCACAATGCCGCCCGAGCCGGAAACTTCGGCTTCGGTGAAAAAACCGGCACAGCCGTTTTGCATGGAAATCAACAACTCTTCACCGATGGTTCCCTTGAAATTGAAGAAAAACAGATAGGTCTCACCCTGGCGCAGAAATTTTTCGATTTCGATGCGGTACTGGATCGTGTCACCCGGGCAGGGCAGGCCCCGGTGAAAGGTCACCGTGGCGTCCAGGAGACGGTAGGCCCTGCTGCCTTTGACCACGTGGTCGATGCCCAGGTACGAACTGAGGAAGAGATCTGCCTGGCCGGCTTCCACGGATATGCAGACAGGCGCCCGGTTACCGTCCAGATACCATGCGCCGGGCAGCACGTCGTGTTCGGTGACGATGTTGCCGTGACGTAAGGAGCCCTTTTCACCCTCGATGGAGAGGATGCGGTCCACCAGCATCAGGGGGTCGTCCGGCAGCCGGACACGCACCGGATAGGTGTCCACCACGGCGAATTCCGGTCCTAACACCTTGGCCACCGACCCGACGGCGAATTCCATGCAATCCTCACGCGAAAAGGCAGCTTTTTTTAACCCTTTGCGAAGGGGGCCGGGCAATGCGTCCGCCGGACGTTTCCCGGTGGCCGAAGCTCCGGGGGCGGTCTGCGACAGGTTGGCATCGTCCGGTTCGGGATGGGTGAGACCGGCCTCGAGCAATTTGGCCTGCAGTTCGAGGGCCTGCGCATAGGAACGGGATATGTCGTCCGCGAGGCTCAGAAAGCGTTCGTGGGCGTCCGCGGTCTGCTGTACGACGGCGTTGAATGCGTCCAGCACGTCGCGGCCGGCTGCATCCAGCATCTCTTTTTCCTGACCCGGCGGGTCGGGCAACGGTTTTTCGCGTTTCATCAAAACGGGCGCCGGCGCCTCTCTTCCCGTGTAAACTTTCATCAGACGTCCGGCAGGCTGCACCCGGTCGCTGTTCAACCACGCTATTGTTTCGGCCGGGTAGGCTTCATCCCCATACAACGGCGTGAGGTCGACGGGCACCCTTTCGGCTGTCAAGCGCATCAAGCACTTCAGAAAGGCAAACACTTCGTCACGGCTGCGGTCGCCGGCCGACACCGCCACATGGGGACGGTTTTTTAGA
>JAJDNW010000158.1 GCA_022340465.1 Deltaproteobacteria bacterium
GCCCATGGCCTCGGCGAACACGGCGGCGTGTCCCGGCAGAGCGACCCCGAAAGTCATTTTATAATCCTGATACGGTCCCATCCCCAGTCTGACCATCTCCTTGACCGTTGGCTGCGAACCGGGATTGATCATGACACCCAGGGCAAGATCCACCCCTTTTTGTTTCAGCCACGTAAGCTGGGTGGTGGGCGGCGATGTCGGTACCAGCGGCACATACTGGGTCCCCACAAACTCATAACCGATCTTTTCGAGATAGGCTTTCATCTCAGGGATCTCGATCGACCGGCCCATGGCGTTGTCGGCCGTCAGGTAGGCGACTCTCGGCTTTCTCGCTTCTTTCCAGTTCGCCTTGAACCAGTCGGCGATGGCGGCACAGGAATCGGTATAGATCGGGTAATAGGTAAAAATACTTTGCGGCGGGGTCAAAAGGTAGGACCCACTGGCCATGCTGGTGGCTCCCATCTGGTCTTCCCATAATCGGTCCTTGAGCGCCAAAGCTATGGGAGATCCCGATATCCGGGCGACCAGCATCCCCTTGGCCTTGAGCTCTTCGTAAATCGACAGCGCCTTGGGCGGCTTGAGCTCGTCATCCCGCCACAGCACTTCCAGTTTTACATCAGCGGGAAATTTCTCATCGCGCCACGGAGCCATGCTTTTGGTTTCATTTACATAAGCGACATAGTCCTCGATGCCGGCCAAGACGGCCGCTGAATCCTCGGCAAATGGCCCGGTCAGCGACTGGGTGCCGCCGACATACAGGACTTTCTCGGCTTGTGCATCGGCGGTGCATAAAGTTGTTGCCACCATCAAAATGACCGCGAAAGTTGCTAACATCCATCTGTTTTTAGCCATGACTTATCTCCTTTCTGCTGGTTTGTTATTTGGTTTGGAAAGTTCAATTGCCTTCAGTCAAACTTGACAGTCTATATGTTAGGACGATGCCAGTCTCCCACCTTCTCCACTTCCCCACTTCCCCACTTCTCCACTTCTCCACTTCTCACTCTCAGTCCTCAGTCCTCATTACTCAGCCCTTCACCATTTCTCCATCCTTGGCCATATAGTACATGCAACAATGGGGTTTATTCCAACGCCTCATGCGAAAAGGGCCACAGCCTGAAGTAATTTTTGATCATTTCCCATCTGTGATGAAGCCCCCGGGGTTCGAAGATAAGGAAGATGATGATAATCAACCCATGGGAAATAAGTGCCAGCGAAGCAGCGGCCTGCGGGGCGACGGCGGCGGCCAGGACCGGTCCGATAATGGTGACGAGTTCATCCAGCAGTTTGAGGGCAATCACCCCAAAGATCGCGCCGGCCGTGTTTCCCATGCCTCCCACGATCAACATCCCCAAGTACCACACGGAATCCATAAACGGAAATTGTTCGATGCTGGCAAATCGCACATAGTGAATCAGCAGCGATCCGGCCGCGCCGGCATAAATACAGCCGATAAAAAATGCCTGCAGCTTGTAGCTCCACAGACTGACACCCATGACCTCCGCCGCCAGGTCGTTGTCCCGGATGGCGATAAAGGCCCTTCCGGCCCTGGTCCGGACGATATTGTGCGCCGTGATCGTGGCCAGAGCTGCAAAAATCATTACCAGGTAGTAATAGTTGGTTTTGGAACTCAGCGCGATGGGGCCCAGCATCGGTTTGGGCACAAGCAGCCCATCCGTACCGCCGGTGATACCGCGCAGCTGTATGATGAACCAGATAATGATAAATTGGGCCGCAATGGTCGCCATAATAAGATAAAAGCCCTTGATTTTCAATGACGGCAGGCCGAAGAGCAAACCTGCAATTCCCGCCGCCACAGCACCGCAGGGCAGCGCTGCCCAGAACGGCCAGCCGAGCTTGGCGCACAAAATTGCGGAGGTATAGCCGCCGACCGCCATAAACCCCGAATGGCCGATGGATATCTGCCCGCAGTAACCGGTGAGAATATTCAGACCGTGGACGCTGATTACGGCGATACCTATCGTAGTCAGAATGGTCAGCATCCTGTCGCTGGAAAAAAGGGGACAGATGCATAGCAAGAAAACCAGCGCCGCCGAAGCGCCCCACTGCAGCCTGGTCTGAAAGACGGCCATATCCTCGGCATAATTTTCGTGAAAAGTTCCGGTACGCAAACCCATCGGCTAAACCCTTTCTATATGCGCAAGACCAAAGAGCCCGTGCGGCCTGAATACCAGCACGACGATCATCACGAAAAACGGGAATACCTGGGCCAGTCCGCCGCCGGGCAGCAATGGATCCAGGTACCCGGCTGCGACGTTTTCAAGCATCCCCAGTATGATTCCGGCCACAATGGCTCCGCCGACGGAATTTGTCCCGCCCAGAAGTACGACCGCGAATGCCTTGAGGCCGACATCGGCGAGCTCCATATTCGCGCCGGAGACGCCCCCCAGCAGAATGCCGCCGATGACACCGACGACACTGGCAATCACCCAAGAAACGGCGTAGACGGTTGTCGCCCTGATGCCCACACTTTGCACCACCTGCAAATCTTCGGCCGTGGCCCGCATGGCCAGTCCGATCTTGGTGTAGCGGAAAACGAACATAAGTATCGCCACGCAGACAACAGAGACGATAAGCCCGATCAAAGACTCCGAAGGGATCGATATGGAACCGACCCTCATGGTTATCGTCGGCAGCAATCCATGATACGCCTTGTACTCGGCGCCCCAGAGCAGCGTTGCCAGCCCGCCCAACACCGTGGAAAGCGCGATGGTCATCATGACCACGGCCAGGACCGGCTGCCCAATCATCGGGCGCAGCATCAGCCGCTCGATGAGCAGCCCCATGATGGCGGCCGTCGCGATGGCCGCCGGCAGCGCTGCCCATATCGGTAACCCCAGCGGCACCAGAAAGGTCCAGCCGAGATAGCCGCCGATCAAAACAAAGTGCCCCTGGGCAATGTTAAACACCTCGGAGCATTTTAAAATGATCACAAAGCCGATCGCGATCAGCGCATAGATCATGCCCTGGGAAAAGCCTGTTACGATTAGTTGCAGAAAAAAAGTCATCAGCCGGCTCCTTCGACAGACTGGATTCGAAGCCATGTTTCGCCGGCGCCCGTCCCCCCGTCACGCTTTGCCTCCCGGGCATCGATGGGCACCGTGTCCTCGTCTTTTTTTAGAGCATCCACATAGCTGCGGTAGCGTTCATCCAGAAAAGCTCTTCTCAGGTTTCTGGTTCTGGTCAGCTCGCCTTCGTCGGGATCGAACTCCTTGGGGAGGTTGATGAATTTTTTTACCCTGGCGCCGGCCAGCATCGTTTGGTTGACGCTTGCGATGTCCTGTCTTATCAGCTCGTAAACTTCGGGCGCCCGGCAAAGCTCGGCAAAAGAGGTAAACGCCAACCTGTTCCGGCCCGCCCATCTGCTGACGGTATCATAGTTGATGACGATAAGCGCCGCCAGGCAGGCACCTTGCGGACCGGCCACTACCCAGGCATCTTTTATATGGGGGTTGGCTCTCAGTCGGCTTTCAATCAACTGGGGAGCCACTTTATGGCCGCCGGGAAGTTGCACAAGGTCTTTGAGCCGATCCGTAAAAACGATGTGCCCGTCTTCCCGAACCGAGCCGCTGTCGCCGGTGTGAAACCAACCGTCTTCCAGCACGGCGGCCGTCCCCGCGGGGTCTTTGTAATAGCCGGTAAAAATCCCCGGCTGCCGATATTTTATTTCACCGCAGGCGCTGATGCTAACCTCCGTTCCCGCCTGAGGAGGTCCGACCGTCTCAAAATGGATCTCATCATTCCCGGCGCCGGTGAGCACCCCTCCTTCGGCAGTTCCATACAGGCTTTTGAGCGGAATATTCAGGGCGTGGTAGAACCTGAAGGCAACCGGGCTGAGTATCGCACCGGTCGAATAGCAGATCCTGGCATTTGACAACCCCAGGCTGTGTTTGATGGATCTGAACAGGAAAATATCCGCCAAATAATAAAGCAGCTTCACCCCTGTTCCCGCGGCTTGCCGGCGGTATCTCAAATCGGCGGCTTTATAGCCGACCGGCATCAAAAGCCGGTAGGCAAACCGCTTGACGGCATCCGAACCCATGATTCGCGCCTGAACCGCAGCGGCCTGGCTTTCCCATAGCCGCGCCCCGTAAAATACGATGCTGGGTCCGGTTTCCCTGCTGTCGCGCTGCTGGGTTTCCGGTGCTTCGGCAAAGTTCAGGATGCCGGCCGACAGCAGGTGGCAGCCGATGCAGATCAATTGCTCATTGATCCAGACGGGCGGCAGGTTGGGGACGACATTATCATTCTCAGTCCAAGGATCCAGCCGCAGCAGACAGGCGGCGCCTGCTTTTAATGTGCGGTGGGTGTGGACGGCTCCTTTGGGCACGGCCCCTGTTGTCCCCGCAGTGTAGATGATGGCGCATTCGTCATCCGCTTTGCCGCCGGCCACATTCTGCTCGAAAAGGCCGGGGTGTTCGGCCTCATAAGTTTGTCCAAATTGCAGAGCCGCCCTGTATCCGACCAGAATCTCATCATCATAGTGAGCAAGCCCCTTGTAGTTCCAGTAAATAACTTTTTTAAGAAGGGGAAGCGCGTCTTTAATTTCGAGAAGCTTATCGACCTGCTCCTGGCCTTCAACAACCGCAAAGCGTGCCTCACAGGTGTCCGCAATGTATTTTATTTCCGCCGGCAGGAGTTCCGAGAACAATCCCACGGACAGGCCGTGATTGGCCTGAGCGGCCAGCTCGGCGCAATACCACTGGGGGGCATTGTCGCCGATGATCAGCAACTTGTCTCCGGGCCCGAAGCCAAAAGCCAGCAGACCAAGTGCCAGATGTTTCACATCGAGATAATAGTCCTTCCAGGTAAAAGGCTGCCAGACGCCATAGTGTTTGCGGCGCATCGCGCGGCGTCGAGCGCCATATTTTTCGTAATTGTATTTGAGTATCTTGGGCCAGGTATCACCCTTTTCCTGGTAGAGCTGCTCCATCCTGATCGTTACTTCCCCCCTAACCCAACCACCGTTTTTTGCGCCGGTAGTGTTTGACCTCACGATAACTCTTCTGGGAGCCGACTGCCGACAGCCCCATATAGAATTCGCGCACGTCCTCATTATCCTTTAAATTTTCGGCCGGACCGCTCAGAACCACCCGGCCGTTTTCCAACACATAGCCGAAATCGGCGATACCCAGGGCCGCTCTGACATTTTGTTCCACCAGAAGTATGGCCATCTTTTGCTCTGCGTTGATTTTTTTTATAATTGCAAATATTTCCTGCACCATCAGCGGCGCAAGGCCCAGCGACGGTTCATCCAGCAGCATCAGTTTAGGACGCGCCATGAGGGCCCGCCCGATCACCAGCATTTGCTGTTCACCGCCGGACAGATACCCGCTCATCCGGCGGCGGAGGCGTTTGATGGGCGGAAAATATTCAAAGACCATCTCAAGATCCTGCCTGACGCCTTGGCGGTCTTTGCGGCAGTAAGCACCCACGAGCAGATTCTCCTCGACGCTGAGGTGTTCGAGAACCCGGCGTCCTTCCATGGCCTGGCTGATGCCCAAAACCGCAATATGTTCGGGACCCAGCCGCTCTGTGCGCTTGCCGTTAAACTCGATGCTGCCGTAGGTGACTTCGCCCTCTTCGGTCTTGAGCATCCCCGAGATGGCCTTGAGCGTCGTGGTTTTGCCGCCGCCGTTGGCTCCGAGCAGCGCCACGATCCGGCCGTCGTCCACCGTCAGCGATACACCGCGCAGCACCCGGATGACATTCATGTAGACGACTTCGATATTGTTGACTTGCAGCATTTTGTCTTTCTATCAGCCTTTTTTAACTATGAGCTATGAGCTTTCAGCTTTGAGCTTCTTTTCTTGCACCCGAAACCTCATCCTTCCTTGCCCAAGTAGGCACTGATAACCTCCGGATTCGTTTTAATCTCATCCGGAGTTCCCTCGGCAATCTTGCGTCCAAAATCAAGGACCACTATCCTGTCGGCGATGTCCATCACCACCCCCATGTCATGTTCGACCAGAATGATGCTGCGAATCCCATCCCTGAGAACCGGGGTGTCCGGGTAGGTGTCCCCCTGCCCCTCAAAGATGTCAAGAATGAAGCGGGCAATGTCCTCCTTTTCCTCCAGATTCATCCCGGCCATGGGCTCGTCGAGCAGCAGAACTTTCGGCTCCAAAGCCAGTGCTCTCCCCAACTCGACTCTTTTCTGCATGCCGTACGGTAATACGCCGACGACTCGTTTTCTCATCGGCGCCATTTCCAGGAAGTCGATAATTTCCTCGACAACCCGGCGGTGCGCGATTTCTTCCCGCAGCGCCCGGCCAAAGTAGAGCGCACCGTCAATGAAATTCTGCCTCATCAGCACATGCCGGGCAGCCATGATGTTATCCTGAGTGCTGAGCCCCGTATATAGCTCGATGTTCTGGAAGGTTCGCGCAATGCCGAGTTTGGTCAGTTTATCGGGGCGCATACGGGTAATTTTTTTCCCATCGAAATAGATCTCGCCCTCTTGGGGTTTGTAGAAGCCGTTGATGCAATTGAGCAGGGCGGTCTTGCCGGCCCCGTTTGGTCCGATGACGGCCAGGATTTCATTTTCCCCGGCGTTCAGGCTGACCTCGTTAAGGGCAAAAACGCCGCCGAAACTTAGCATCAAGCGGTCAACTTGCAGTAAAACGTTTCTTTCCGTTTCCATTGTTTATAATTTCCAAACAATCATTTTCCTGAATCATTCTCCTGTAAACGCTTTGCGGATTTCGCGTTTTAAAATCTTTCCGGCCGGGGATTTTGGCAGCTCCTCAACAAACAGAATTTTCTTGGGCGCCTTGTAGGAGGCAATGTGCTTTTTGCAATAATCGATTAAATCCTTTTCGGAGCACTCGCGGCCTTGCTTTCTTTTAACAAACGCCGAAACCGCCTCGCCGTATTCGGGGTGGGGCATGCCGATCACCGCGCACTCTTCGACCGCCGGATGGGTGTAAAGGATCTCCTCCACTTCAGTCGGATAGACGTTCAACCCGCCGCTGATGATCAGGTCTTTGATGCGGTCAACGATATACAGGTACCCATCTTTGTCCAGCCGGCCGATGTCTCCGGAATGCAGCCATCCGTTGTGCAATACCTTACCGGTCTCTTCAGCTTTGTTGAAATACCCTTTCATGATATTGGGACCGCGAATGATGATTTCACCGGATTCGCCGGGTGGCAGTTCGTTGTCTTCCTTGTCCACTATTTTTATTTCGACAACGCCCGCCGGGGTGCCCACCGATCCGACCCTATGACGGTAAAGGTGATTAAAGGTAACCAGCGAAGACGTTTCGGTCATTCCATAAGCTTCGTGTATGATCAGGTTGAATTTTTCCTGCCACCGGCGCACGATTTCAGAGGCCATGCTGGTTGCCGCCGAAAAACAGTAATTGACCGATGTAAGATACTTGCGGCTGTCGGGGGTACCCAATAAGCGGATATATACGGTCGGAACGGAATAGAGGCGGGTGATTTTCTCACTTTGAACCGAGGAAAGCAGCCGATCCATATCGAAGCTTTTGTGAAGCACCAGGGTGCCGCAGCCGTAAAGCGTCGAATTCATGATGTGAACGCCGCCAAACACATGGTTTAAGGGTAAAAAACACAGGGCCACATCCTCAGGAACCGCCCGCTCGTGGTAGCACACGTTTTGGGCGCTGTATAAAATGTTGCAGTGGGTCAACATCGCGCCTTTGGGAGTGCCGGTCGTGCCGCCGGTAAAAAGAATCGCACATTCGTCGTTTACATCACAATCCACCGGCCGAAAGGGTTTGTTGAGAGCCGAACGGCTATCGAAAACAGATGCCAAATGTCTGTCATTTTCCCAAACCACCACATCTTTCAGGCTCGGAACCGCCTCCTGTTGCGGAACCTGGGGCAAAAGCGCGTCAGAGGTTATCATCGCCGAAACCGGACAATCATTGAACAGGTGCGCCAGTTCCTTGTGTTTGTAGGCTGAACTTGCACAGACCGCCACAGCGCCCAGCCGGATGATGCCGTAATAGGCCGCCACCCATTCCGGGCGGTTGGGCATAAATATAGCGACCCGGTCTCCACGGCCAATACCATGCTCGCTGAGATAAAAAGCGACGCGCTCAATCGCAGATTTAAGGCGTCCGTAAGTGAAGCGGCGCCGGTCTGAGACCAAAGCCGTCTTGTCCGCAAAATTTATGGCGGCCCGGTCGATAATGCTGGAAAGATTCAATCCGTATCCTCTCTCTGAGTTTTAAACTGCCGCAATCCAACCTCGTTTGGTGTGGTACTATATTTTCTAAAAATCCGCGGATTGCCCCGATGAAATAAAAGAAAAGGGGTCTTGACTAGAACAGGGCTAAAATAATAGCCTAAGTTCCTGTCATGACATTAAAAAATAGATATGTAAAACGCGCAAAAGTTTCAGAGGCTAAATTCAGGCTTTTGATCAGGTATTTTGTCCATGATTTGGAAGCCAAAACGATCGCCTCTTTAATTGGTTTAAATAGAAATACTGTTAACCGGTATTTGACTCTTATCAGGAAAAGAATCGCCGAGTATTGTGAGCAACAGTCTCCCGTTCAAGGAGAAATCGAAGTTGATGAATCCTACTTTGGTGGTAAAAGAATCAAGGGTAAACGGGGACGAGGGGCCTATAGAAAGACGCCGGTATTTGGCATCTTTAAACGTGGGGGTAAAGTATACACTGAAGTCGTCCCTGATTGCGCGAAAGCCACGCTCCAAGCCATCATACGCGGCCGAGTGGATCCTGATAGCATCATCCACTCTGATGGATGGCGTGGCTATAATGGCCTTGTAGACCTGGGCTATAAAAAGCATTATCGGGTAAACCACGGAGCTGATCAATTTGTTGATCGTAAATGCCATATTAAC
>JAJDNW010000159.1 GCA_022340465.1 Deltaproteobacteria bacterium
TTCCCGATCTTGGTAAATCCCATCGCCTCTTCGGCCAGTTCCAGATCGTTCGCCCTTTCCAGCCCCAGCATCCCTAAATGCGGCGACCGGCCCATGAGCACGACCTCCCGGACCGTAAAGGGGAAATCGGTCTGGATCATCTGGGGCACATAGGCGATCTTACGGGCCAGCCCCTTGCGGGTGTAGACGTCAAGCGCCTTTCCGCCGATGGCGACCCCGCCGCCGGCCGGCTTGTGGATGCCGGACAAAAGCTTCAGCAGGGTCGTTTTGCCGGATCCGTTGGGGCCGATGATGATGAAAAAATCACCTTCCGTAACCGCAAAGGAGATGTCATCCAGTACCGGCGTCCGGCCGTATGCGTGTGCGAGCCGGGTGGCTTCGATCGTCGCGGGCATCATTTGGCCTTTTTCAGTAAATAGATGAACAAGGGCGCACCGATCAGGGCCGTGATCACACCGGCCGGCATTTCTCCCTGCCGGGGCAGGGCCCTGGCCAGCAAATCACACAGGACCATGTAACCGGCCCCGCCGAAAACACAGGCCGGCACCAGCACCCGGTGATCCGGCCCCAGGGACAGCCGCAGCAGGTGCGGCATGACCAGCCCGACGAATCCGATCAAGCCGCTGTAGCTGACCGACGCGCTGATCATGACTGACGTGGTCACCAACAGGACGATATTCATGACCTGGACATTGATGCCCATGGCCAGCGCCGTCTCCTTGCCCATTACCATCAAGTTCAGGGTATTTGACAGCAGAAAGAACAGCAGGAAGCAGGGCAGAAGGATGCCGGCAAGCATGCCGACCTGGCCCATGCCCACCATGCCCATGTCCCCCATGAGCCAGAAAATGATGTTGTGCAACCGGGCATCCTGGGTAATGGAGACCAGGAACATGATCAGGGCGCTGCAGAAGGCGTTGACCATCACGCCGGAGAGCAGCAGGGAATCCTTCCGCAGGATCGTGCCGCCGGAAGTCATGATGAGCAGCAGGGCCAGCGTCGCGCAACTTCCGACAAATGCGGTAAAGGTCACACCCGGAAAACGCGCCAGGCCCAGGAGAATGCCGATGATGGCGCCGATGGCCGCCCCCCCGGAGATACCCAGGATATAGGGTTCGGCCAAAGGGTTCCTGAGCAGGGCCTGAAACACGAGCCCCCCCATGGACAAAGAAGCCCCCACCAGGGCCGCCAACAGCACCCGCGGCAACCGGATCTCCCAGACGATCGTCTGCAGCATGGGATCGTGCCCCCCCTTGCCGGCAAGCCATTCGAACACCGCGAACAGGGTGCGGCCCGAGGAACCGATGGATATGCCCAGCAGGCCCGCTATCAGAAAAAAAACGACCGCAACCGTGGTCGTTATCAGGATCTTGTACAGCAGTCTGGGGGTGTCCTGCTTCACGACCCCTCCTCGAAAAGCTCCGGATGGATCATCCCGGCCAAAAGCTCCAGGCCGTCCACCAGTCTCGGCGTGGGGCGATCGAACAGATTGGAGTCCTGCATGAAAATACGACCGTCCCTGACGGCCGGTATGTGCGGCCACTGTTTCCATTCGGCCAGGACCTGCTCAAAAACGGCATGCCTGGCCATGGAGGTAATCACGATGACATCGGGCGCCATCCCCAGAACCTGCTCTCGGCTGTACCGGGGATAGGCCACCTCTCCGGCAGCCAGATTGCGGCCGCCGGCTTTCACGATCAGTTCATTGATAAACGTGTGGGTCCCCACGGAAACGATCGGTGAAACGCCGATTTGAAAAAAAACGCTCGGCCGCTTTTCGGACGTGGATACGGCCCGTTCCACCGCCTCTATTCTCGATTGCATGCCGCTCACAATCGCATCCGCCCGATCTCTCACCTGCAACAGGCCCCCGATGGCGGTCAGCGTCTGCATTACCGATTGCAGATCCCGGGGATTGACCACGAACACGGGCACCTGCAGGTCGTCCAGGCGGTCGACAACATCTTTGGGGTTGCCGTCCTTGACGCCGATGCACAGATCCGGCTGCAGGGAGACGATGCGTTCCAGGTCCAGATGGACATAGGAGCCCACCTTGGGCAGCTGGGCCGCCGCTTCGGGATAATCGCTGTATTGGGTCACGCCCACCAGGCGTGCCTCCTGGCCCAAGGCGTAAACGATCTCCGTTATGCTGGGGGCCAGGGCCACAATGCGCTGCGGATTCTCGACGACCGTCATTTCCCTGCCTAGCAGGTCGGTGACTTTTTCTCCGGCTGCGGCAGCGCCTGTCGACAGGCTTAGCGCCAACAAGGGCACAACCATCACAATCAGTGCGGTCAGAAAGATCCTCGGCTGGTTCTTCATACATGCGATCTATAGCATAGCCTGTTGAAAAAGTTAAAGGATTATGAGAGCATTCCACAGCCGTACCTTGGATAATCCCCATGCATGACCTCAGAAAAAATATAGAACTGCTGGCCCCGGCCGGCAATTTCGAAAAGCTCGAAATCGCCCTGCACTACGGTGCCGATGCCGTGTACCTGGCAGGCAAGGATTTCAGTCTCAGGAACTTTTCCGGCAATTTTTCCCGGAAGGAGCTGGTGCGGGCCGTCGCCCTGGCCCATGGCCGCAAGGCCAGGGTCTACGTGGCCTGCAACGTCTATTCCCGGGACAGCGAGCATCCCGCCCTGCGTGATTTTCTCTTTTTTCTCAAAGACCTGCGGCCGGACGGGCTCATCGTCTCCGACCCGGGCGTCATCTTGTGCGCCCAGGAGATCGTTCCACAGCTTCCCCTGCACCTCAGCACCCAGGCCAACACCACCAACAGCCTTGCAGCCGCCTACTGGAAAAAGCAGGGGGTGCGACGGATAAACGTAGCCCGGGAACTTTCTCTTGGAGAAATCAAGACGCTCGCGGACCATGTACCCGTGGAAATCGAAGCCTTCGTGCACGGCGCCATGTGCATCTCCTATTCCGGCCGGTGCCTTCTGAGCAGTTTCATGGAAAACCGGGACGGCAACCGGGGCATGTGCTGCCAGCCCTGCCGGTTCAGCTACGCGGTGGTCGAAGCCAAGCGCCCCGGCCAGTTCTATCCGCTTGCCGAGGATCAGAGAGGGGCCTATATCTTCAATTCGCGGGATTTGTGCATGATCGAGCACCTGCCTGAAATGATCGCAGCCGGCATCACCGCTTTCAAAATCGAGGGCCGCATGAAGGGCATCAACTATCTCGCGTCCGTGGTCAAAACCTACCGGGCCGCAATCGACGCCTACCTGGACGACCCCGCCGCCTACACATGCGACCCCGCGTGGAAAGAAGCGCTCGCGACGGTGAGCAACCGCGGCTACGGCACCGGATTCTATCTGGGCGCGATCGACAACACGCGTCCCGATTATGCCGGAAACCTTGCCGGCGGTCACCGTTTCATCGCCAAGGTGCTCGAGCCGCTGCCGGGCGGCCGGGATGGATACAGGGCCCGCGTGGAGGTACGCAACAAAATTTTCACGGGCGACGACATCGACATCGTCACCCCCGGCGCGCCAAACGGTATGGACACCATCAAAGCCGTCCATGACGCCGACGGTGGGGCCGTCGAATTTGCCCAGCCGGGGAGCCTGGTGGTCCTGACCGTCGACACCCCTTTGAAACCCTTTGATTTAATTCGAAGACGGCGTTCAGCCGGGGATGATTGCAAACGGACGCGCCCCCGGGAACAGCCTAAAATTTGAAACGCTCGACTCGGGTACAACGGTGGGGGTTATGCGCTCTTCCTCACCAGGCCGGCCGCCGCCTTGAACTTTTCGCTGATTCGACCGGTCAGCTCACAGACATCGTCGAGGATCTCACCCACTGCCTCCAGGTCGTTTTCTTTGGCCCTCCCGGCCCAGTCCATGTACGTTTCGGCATGGTCGTCGTTGTGTTTGAGCCAGTGATCCAGAAGCTTGATCAATTTCTCGTCAAATGTTAATTCGCTCTTGATATCGTGATCATGGTGGTGGTCGTGATGGTGATCATGATGGTGGTGGTCGTGATGGGTCATGGCAATCTCCTAGTACTTGTAAACGTTCCACTTTTAAATGGTTTATAGATTTTTAAATTAGTACCCGTGGAGGGGTAAGTCAACCCCGGGGCTTCTAAACAAGGCGGCAACGTCAGGGCCATGAAACCGAAGCGTAAATTTCTCGTCTTTTTGCTGATAACATTTCTGGCTGTTTTGAGCGGTGTGCTCATCGGCACCTTTCTGGGCCTGACCAGGGATCTGCCTCAGATTCGCGCCTTGAACACCTTCAAGCCTTCGGGCGTGACCCGGATCCTCGCCGAAGACGGAACGCCGCTCACGGAACTGTTT
Source organism: Deltaproteobacteria bacterium (assembly GCA_022340465.1). Lineage (NCBI taxonomy): Bacteria > Pseudomonadati > Myxococcota > Myxococcia > Deltaproteobacteria bacterium. The sequence goes on from JAJDNW010000159.1 coordinate 4,307, forward strand.
GTCCAAAACCGGATCCCGGTACCTATTCAGGAAATGCCCCCCGATCTCCTTGCCGCAATCGTTGCCACCGAGGACAGAAAATTTTTCGAGCACAGCGGAATCGACATAAAAGGCATCCTGCGGGCGGGGGTTCGGGACATCGTTGCCGGCGAGTTCGTAGAGGGGGCCAGCACCATCACCCAACAGCTCGCCAAAACGCTTTTTCTCACCTCTCAGAAAACGCTGTTCAGAAAAGTACAGGAAGCCGTGCTCGCTTTCCAGATTGAAAGGCGCTACACGAAAAAAGAAATTCTAGCGCTCTACCTCAACCAGATCTATCTGGGCAGCGGCGCCTACGGAGTCTCATCGGCCGCCAAGATTTTTTTCGGGAAAACGCTCGACGAATTAAGCCTGGCCGAATGCGCCCTGATCGCCGCCATGCCCAGGGCCCCCTCGCGATATTCACCGTTGGTCGACAAGGACCTCGCCCGCCATCGCAGAAATATCGTCTTAAAGCAGATGCTCGCCGTCGGTGACATCGATGAGAAGGCTTTTGCACAGGCCGTCAACGAACCCGTCCGCACCCGAAGCCGAACAGGGGGGCACGCGAAAGCGCCCTATTTTACGGCTTTCGCTACAAAAGCCCTGGAAGACCACATCGGTGCTTCAATGCTGTATAAAGGCGGACTGACGATCTACACCACCATCCGCCTCGATCTTCAGCAGGCGGCCGAAACGGCCGTCCGCAACGGCCTCTTGGACCTCGAAAAAAGAATGCAGTCCCGGGGGGGGCATTCAGACGGCCCTCCCCAGGGCGCCCTGGTAGCCCTGGATGTTCACAACGGAGGCATCCTTGCCATGGTGGGTGGCAGGGATTTTGATCAGAGCACATTCAACCGGGCGACCACAGCCAAAAGGCAGCCGGGGTCGGCCTTCAAGCCGATTGTTTATGCAGCCGCCATCCAGCGCATGGGGTTTTCCCAGAATATGACCCTGACGGACGCACCGGTGGTGTTCAAAAGCGCAAGCGGCAATAGAGACTGGAAGCCGGAAAATTTTTCCAGAACCTACAAGGGTGAAATGACCTTGCGAAAAGCCCTCGCCCTTTCCGAAAACATTCCGGCGGTGCGTTTGCTGCAGATGACGGGCCCTGAAACGGTGATAGATTTTGCCCATGACCTGGGTATCAATTCCACCCTGAAGCCTTATCTTTCCCTGGCCCTGGGCGTTTCCGAATTGACGCTGCTGGAACTGACTTCGGCCTATGCCGTCTTCCCAAACGGCGGCCAGGCAATCGCGCCCTTTGGCATTTTGGAGGTAGTCGATGGCGGGGGGCGCGTTGTCTGGCGGGTCAAACCGCACAAAAAAGTGGTCATGTCCAGGCAAAATGCCGCCATCGTGACCGACATGCTCCGGGCCGTCATACTGGAGGGCACAGGCAGAAAGGCCCGTGGATTGGGGCCTGCGGTAGCCGGTAAAACCGGAACAACGGACAACTGCGTGGATGCCCTGTTCGTCGGTTTTTCACCGGATGTGACGGCAGGCGTCTGGGTCGGCCTCGACACGCCGCAATCTCTGGGCCGCCGCGAAACAGGTGCCCGGGCGGCACTGCCCATCTGGATAGAATTCATGCGGACCGCGCTGGCCGGCGGCCCCCTCCGCTATTTCGACATGCCCGACA
>JAJDNW010000160.1 GCA_022340465.1 Deltaproteobacteria bacterium
CGGAATATTCTCGAAGAAAGGGGCGTGCATGCCACCGTGGTGAATTGCCGCTTTATAAAGCCCGTCGACACGGATACGATCGTCGGGCTTGCGCGGATGATTCCAAGGCTGGTCACCGTGGAGGAGAATACGCTGATGGGCGGTTTCGGGAGCGCTGTGCTGGAAAGCCTGAACGATCACGGCCTTTCCGGATATGCCCTGAAAAGAATCGGCGTCCGGGACGCTTTCGTGGAACACGGTCCGCAATCCGTATTGAGGGCCAGGCACGGGCTGGATGCCCAGGCAATCGTGAATGCGGCCATTGAAGTAAATCAGAAATTAAGAACGTGAAAAGGTAAGAAGTTCAAAGGCTACAAACCTCTCACTTTCTCAACATCTTATCTTCTTCCTTCTGTCTTGGAGATATGCCGCCTCAAGACAAGCAAAGACTGGACCTGGCCCTACTCGACCGGGGGCTGGCACCGAGCCGTCAGCGCGCGCGCGCGATGATCATGGCCGGCAAAATATCGGTCAACAACCAGCGGACAGACAAGCCGGGCGCGTCGGTCACCCCTGCAGACAGCATTGCACTGATCGGTGAGGACATCCCCTATGTCAGCCGGGGCGGGTTAAAGCTGGAAAGGGCTCTCGAGGCGTTCGACATCCGTGTCGAGGGGTACACCTGCCTGGACGTGGGCGCTTCCACCGGCGGTTTTACCGACTGCCTGCTTCAGCATGGGGCCGCAACGGTTTACGCCGTTGACGTCGGTTACGGGCAGTTTGCCTGGTCCTTGAGAAACGACCCGCGGATCATGCTTTTCGAGCGCACCAACATACGGAACTTGGCCATCGAAAAGGTTCCATCCCCCGTCGACATCGCGGTAATCGACGTGTCCTTCATATCCTTGAAAATCGTCGTGCCGGTCATTTTGAAATTTCTCAAGACAAAGGCCACGGTGGCGGCGCTCATCAAACCCCAATTCGAGGTAGGCAAAGGCAAGGTCGGTAAAGGCGGCGTCGTTAAAGACCCCCTGCAGCATCAAAGCGTCATCGATACGTTGACGGCCTTTTTCGAACAATTGAACTTCACCGTCCAACCCGTGATCCCCTCCCCCATCAAAGGCCCTAAAGGCAATACGGAATTTTTGATAGCCATGACATATCAGTAGCCTGTGGTCGGTTGTGTGTGCATCGGCAGTGTTTTACTAATGGCAAATGGCCATTGGACAGGAAAACCATGATGAATGCAAAATGGATGAATTGCGCATGCTTTGAAATAGCGGCGCAGCCGCGCCATATAAAAGATGGGCGCCATCTTTTATTTTGCTTGCTTTTTTCTTTATTTCTCTATAAATATTTAAATTTTGTCGGGAAGAGGATATCAATAAAGAGAGGAGCCTAAATGACTGAAACATTGGACAAATCGAGAAATATCGCCCTGGTGTCCCACGGCGGTGCGGGTAAAACCTCCCTGGCGGAAGTGATCCTATTCAAAACCGGCGTCACCAAGCGAATCGGCAGGGTTGAAGACGGCAACACGGTTATGGATTTCGAGCCTGAAGAACTGAAGAGAAACGCTAGCCTGAGCAGCGGTTTCGGCCAATATGTCTGGGACAAGCACACCATTACCCTGATCGACACGCCCGGTGATCAGAATTTTTTTACCGACACCAAACTCTGCATGCAGGCAGCCGATGGAGCCGTGGTACTTGTGGATGCCGTGGACGGCGTCAAGGTGCAAACCGAGCAGGCCATGGATTTTGCCAAGGACTTCCAAAAGCCCTGTGCGATTTTCGTCAACAAGCTGGACCGTGAAAGGGCCGATTTCGCCAGAACCCTCCAGGACATTCAGAACGCTTTGGAAATGAAACCGATAACGCTGCAGCTGCCCATCGGTTCCGAAGACGCCTTCAAAGGCATTGTGGACCTGGTGGCCATGAAAGCCTACATGTACGATGAAAGCGGCAGGGCCACAGCGGGAGAGATTCCCGGCGACATGCAGGATCAGGTCGAAAGCGAGCGGGAGAAGCTTATCGAGGACGTTGCCGAGGCCGACGATGAATTGATTGAACGCTATCTGGAGGGGGAGGAACTTTCCGACGAAGATATCAACAATGCGCTCAAATCCGGCGTACTGTCGCGGACCTTCGCCCCGGTTCTGTGTGGTTCCGCCATCAAGGGAATCGGTATCGACCTCCTGATGGATTTCGTCAACGACTGTATGCCCTCTCCGTTGGAATCGCCTCCCCGGACCGGAAAGAACCCTGCGGACGGCAGCGAGGTAAAGGTATCCCCCGATCCTGAGGCTCCTTTTTCCGGATTCGTTTTTAAAACCATCGCCGACCCATACGCGGGCAGACTCTCCATATTCAAGGTCGTGTCCGGGACCCTGGGTGCAGAAGGCACTTTCTACAATGCGACCAAAGAATCCAAGGAGCGTTTCAACCAGCTCTTGACGCTTTCCGGCAAAGAGCAGAAACCGGCGTCCGGGGCCGGTCCCGGTGCCATTGTCGCCGTAGCCAAACTCAAGGAAACCACCACCGGAGATACGCTTTGCGACGAGAGCGCCAAGGTCGTATACACCTGTGCCGATCCCCTGCCCCCGCTCATCTCTTTTGCACTGCAGCCCAAATCCAAGGGGGATGAGGACAAGATTTTCAGTTCGCTTTCCAAACTTCTGGAAGAGGACACCGCCCTCAAATTGGACCGCAATGCGGAAACCAAGGAAATTCTGCTTTCCGGCTCGGGGCAGGTCCATATCGAAGCGACCGTCGAAAAACTGAAAAGAAAATTCAATGTCGAGGTCAATCTCAGCACCCCCAAGGTTCCCTACAAGGAAACCATCACGAAAAAGGTCCGGGTTCAGGGAAAACACAAAAAGCAGTCCGGCGGCCACGGGCAGTATGGTGATTGCTGGATCGACATGGAACCGATGCCGAGAGGCGGCGGGTTCGAGTTCGTGGACGCCATTGTCGGCGGCGTCATTCCCAAACAATACATCCCCGCCGTGGAAAAAGGCATCATAGAGGCATGCCCCAAAGGTGTTTTAGCGGGATTTCCGTGCGTCGACTTCAGGGTAACCCTCAACGACGGTTCCTTTCATGCCGTGGATTCTTCGGAAATGGCCTTTAAAATCGCCGGATCCCTTGCCTTCAAAAAAGCGGCCGAGCAGGCCAACCCCGTTCTGTTGGAGCCCATCATGAAAGTGACCATCACCACCCCGGATGAATATATGGGCGACATCATGGGGGATCTCAACGGTCGGCGCGGCCGCGTGCTGGGAATGGACAGCGCCGGCAAAAACCAGGTCATCAACGCACAAGTGCCCATGGCCGAGTTCCTGACCTACGCCCCGGACCTGCGCTCCATGACCGGCGGGCGCGGCATGTTCACCATGGAATTTTCCCATTATGACGAGGTTCCGGCACAATTGGCCGAAAAGATAATTGAAAATTTAAAGCAAGACTAATTTTGCCGGAGGCAAAATTAGGGGACGCGGCTTCGCCGCTATCCAAAATAAAAGAGCGTCTGAAAAATATCCTTTTTCAGACGCTCTTTTATTTTAAGCAGCGTCGACAAGGCGAATATCCCTCCCAGTAGGCCTCCCACTGGTGGGAGAAGAAAACCCGGTTGGCCTTGGCCGTTCGACGGCCGTAGGGACACGTGGGCAGATGAAATCGCTTGGAATGACGGTTGCCTATGTATGTCCCCAGGGTCGGGGACAGGGCACCCCATAGGCCCTTTTTACCTTTCATAGCCGAACGCTGGGCCTGAAGCAGCAGGTCCGCATGTTCCACGTTGGGTGGTTTGTAAAGAAACACGGCCAAGCCGGACGATATCAGGTCCTGATTTACAAACGTACCGTCTTCCAGAAATAGATACGCCAGCAGTCTTCCGTAGCGGTCCCGTGATTCGGAACCGATTTCCATACGGACGCGCTTGTTGCCGGTGAGCTGCCGGTTATAGGCGCGGGCAGCATCGCCGAAAGGTTCGGCCGGCCTGCCTTCATGGGCGATTTCAGGGGTGTCGATGCCGATATACCGCACCTTTTCCCCACTTTTTAGAATGATGGTGTCACCGTCGACGACATAGGCCACGCCCTGCCACTCCTGTGCGGCCAGCGGACATGAAAAAAAGGATATGCACAGAAAGGCCAGAAGAATCCATCCGATGGGCATGGGCGCCAGCGATAGATCTCTTTGTGTCCTTGGTGCGTTTGTGGTTAAATCAGCGACCTCCGGCAGAGCCGAAGGTATAAGGAAGGCCCCTTGAAGGGGCCTACGCTGCCGTCGTCGCTGATTTGTTCCAAGAATTTTTTCTTTTTTTTTATATTTCTGATCAGCAGACATGATTCCACCTTTGAAAATAATAACCGCTTTGACATCTGACGCTCAATGTGCTCAAAATATTTTTTCAGTCCTCAACGATTGAGCCGGTGGCTTACGAAGGGAGTTAACCTGCAATGTTCGACCGCCGCCACATCCAGCATGTGCGGCAGGCCGCCGACATCTTCCGGCTTGAACCCCATGCAGTTTTCCCACACGTCGTCATCCTCCATGCAAAAATAGACACAGAGATCGGGCGCGATCTCCCTGATCCATGACACGATTTTCTGATAAATCTGCATGCGCAGCGGCTTGAAATAACGCATTTTTCCGTCCAGGCCCGGGACAAACTCCCCATAAACGATTTTGGATTGTTGAAAGCGTTCCTGAACGATGCGTTTCAGGGCCGGCATGAACCGGAAGGTCCCCAGGCTGATCCACACGATGTCGCCGGCGGGGATATGGTCGAAAAGGGTTTGGATTACCGCACGGTACTCCTTTTCGCAGCCTTCGTAGATGACGATGGGATCGAAATGGAAGGCAACCGGATATCCCCAGGCGATACAGCGGCGGGCGGCTTTCAGCCTTGCAGACAGCGTTGCGGTGAAACGTTCCTCCGAGCGGATGATCCTTTCCGTATTCAGCGACCAGGAGAGGATCGTTTTCCGGTTGTGCGGAAGGCCTTCGAGGGCATCGATGGCCACGGTTTTTGTTTTTAACTCCAGTACCGCACGCTTCTGTCCGGCAAAGGTCTGAACCAAAAGCGGCGTCAGGTTTGAAAATTTTTCCCAGATCAGGCTGTCGGTAAATTCACCGGTTCCGATGCGCATCACCCGGTCAAGGGAAAAAGCCTGTTCCAGTTCGCGCAGCATCTCATGCTGATTGACGAAGTATTGCAACACGGGCGGATGGAAATAGGCCTGCAATATGCAGTAGGCACAATCCATGCTGCAAAAAGAGGCCACATGCAGGATTTCGTAGCCGCAGCATCTGTACTCCCGGGTGCCCGGGCACGGCTTTAGAAAACTGCCCTTGTTTCTGCAGAGAACGAGGGTCTGCTTTCCACTGGCAACCGGGTCACGGCTGCCGGCGACAACGTCGAAGGCCGCTTTGAGCCCATCGATGACCTGCACGGGAGCGCCCAAATCATCGACGATGGACTGGGCCAGTTCGTTGCCGACCACCTCCCGTTCCATCAATATGTTGGATATCTTCATTATCGAAAAAAACGACTCCTTCCTAAATTGCTTGTACGACAATTAATTGCTTGACACGCTACTCCCATTTTAACATATTCAAATCAATATTTTAATCACATTATCATCGACAACCCCAGGCATAATGCCCATGTCTCATAGCAGCGGCGAAAAAAACAAGCGGTTGGTCGGCCTCTTTCTCTTGGGAGTCCTTTTTTTCAACTTTCCCCTGCTTTCGCTCTTTAATCACAAATCCTACGTGTTGGGATTTCCCCTTTTATATTTGTATATTTTCGGCGTCTGGGTGCTGATGATCGTTCTCATGATGTTCACGACATCCCGCAGCCGGCTGCCAGAAAATCGACCGCCTGAATCGTAATTGGCGGCCGCCGGCCGCCAATTGCAGCGGAGCGCTTCAATTGCCATGATCGCAGCCGAGACCACCATATTTTTTTCCTTCGCTTACATCGGCCTGCTATTCACTATCGCTTACTACGGGGATCGGCGGGCGCGGTTGGGCCGGAGCATTACCAGCAACCCTTATATTTACGCGTTGTCCCTGGCGGTTTACTGCACGGCCTGGACCTTTTACGGCAGCGTCGGGCGTGCGGTCACCTCGGGACCGACATTCCTGACGATTTATATCGGCCCCACCCTGATGATCGCGCTGGGTTGGTTTGTACTCAGAAAGATCATCCGCATCAGCAAGAAGCAGCACATCACCTCCATCGCCGACTTCATCGCCTCGCGGTACGGTAAGAGCCAAACGCTGGGAGGGGTCGTGTCCATCATCGCGGTCATCGGTATCATACCGTATATATCGCTCCAACTGAAAGCCATATCGAAAAGTTTTCACCTGATGATCGGTAGAACGGAAAGTCTTGGCAATGTCGCGATTTTCAACGACTCGGCCTTTTACATTGCTCTGATCCTGGCACTGTTTTCCCTTCTTTTCGGAAGCCGGCATGTGGATGTGACCGAGAGACACGAAGGTCTCGTGGCTGCCATCGCCTTCGAGTCGGTTGTCAAACTGGCGGCTTTCATCGCCGTGGGCATTTTTGTCACCTACGGCATCCACTACGGCATTCGCGATCTGGCGCAACAGGCCCATGCCGTTACCCGGCTGGAAAACCTGTTCACCCTGCCTTCGATGCCGGGGGCTTATACGAACTGGGCATTTCAGATCTTCATTTCCATGATGGCGGTACTTTTCCTGCCGCGTCAGTTCCAGATGGCCGTGGTTGAAAACGTCGACGAAAGACACCTGAACAAGGCGATCTGGCTCTTTCCGCTGTACATGCTGGCGATCAACGTGTTCGTCCTTCCGGTGGCCATTTCAGGCGTGCTGCAGTTCCCGGGGCTGCCGGCGGATCCGGACACTTTCGTCTTGAAGCTCCCCATGGTGAACCATAAGGTCGTTCTGACCATTTTTGTCTTTCTCGGCGGGATGTCCGCTGCCACCGGAATGGTGATTGTCGCCACCATCGCACTGTCGACCATGATCTGCAACGACCTGGTCATGCCCATTCTGTTCAGGCTCACCTTCCTGCGGCTGGCCCAGAGAAAAGACCTCAGCAGCATCCTCCTTAAAATTCGCTGGGGAAGCATCGTACTGGTACTGATGCTGGGCTACGTATATTTCCGATTCATCGGTGAATTCTATCCGCTGGTTTCCATCGGCCTTATATCTTTTGTAGCGGTTGCTCAGTTCGCACCGTCGATCATCGGCGGGATTTTCTGGAAAGGCGCCACACATGCCGGCGCCCTGATCGGGCTGATAGCCGGATTTTGCGTATGGGCCTACACGCTTTTCCTGCCGCATCTCACCCACGGAGGGGTTCTGCCGGACAGTTTCGTTACCCACGGCCCCTTCGGCATATCCCTTTTAAAACCCTACCAACTGCTGGGTCTCACAGGGATCGATCAGATCGCCCATTCCACCTTTTGGAGCATGTTCGTCAACATCGGCGCATATGTCGGCGTGTCTCTTTTCACCATCCCGAAACGCATCGAACGCAACCAGGCGGAATTGTTCGTGGAGGTCTTCAAAGGCGGTGGTAGCGATAAAGATGCCTCATATTGGACGGGCACGGTGTCGCTCCCCGACCTGCAGTCCCTTTTAGGACGCTTTTTAGGAGACCGGCGGGCAAAAGAAGCGCTCGAACGCTATCGGGAAACCTCGCCCGGTATGACCGGGGATGACGTCAGCGCAGACTCGGGCCTCGTCATCCACGCGGAAAGGCTTCTGGCCGGAACCATCGGGTCTGCGTCCGCCGGCATCATGGTCCGGAGCATCCTCAAGGAGGAACCGCCGGGCATCGACGAGGTCATGAATATTGTCGACGAAACGCGTCAATTTATCGCCTACAGCCATGAGCTGGAAAAAACCACGGCTGAACTCAAAGCGGCCAATGAAAGGCTGCAGGAGCTCGACAGGCTCAAGGATGACTTCATTTCCACCGTAACCCATGAGTTGAAAACACCACTCACCTCCGTGCGTTCCCTGACCGAAATTCTGCACGACCACCCTGAAATCGACAATGACCGCAGACAGGCATATTTACAGATTATCGTCAAGGAAAGCGAACGCCTCACACGCCTGATTACCCAGGTGCTTACTTTTCAGAAAATAGACGCCGGCGGCATGGACTGGAACGAAGACATGCTGAACATGGGGCAGATCATTAGCGATGCCATTACGGCTTCGAACCAGCTGATCCAGGAAAGAAACATAACGCTGACAACGAACCTGGATGCCGGCGGAGCCGAATGCATGACCCGGGGAGACAGGGACGGACTGATGCAGGTAATGGTGAACCTCATTTCCAACGCCGTAAAATTTTGTGACCAGCAAAACGGTACGCTGACCATCCGTCTGGAAAAGCGCCGATCCCACATGACCGTTTCCGTGGCAGACAACGGCATCGGCATCAGCAAGGAAGACCACGCGGCCGTCTTTGAAAAATTCAAGCAGGTCAAACACAGCGGTGAAGCCCGACCTTCCGGGACGGGATTGGGCCTTGCCATTGCCAGAAAAATCGTGGAGCAGCACCGGGGACACATCTGGGTGGAAAGTGAACCCGGAAAGGGGGCGACCTTTAAATTTACGATCCCGGCATCACCACTAACGCAGGGCTAAACAGGCTGTCCAAAATAACCCACAGAATCTGCTTCTGGTATCTAAAAGCAGGGCTGAAGCCCTGGCCTAAATTGGAAGAAAAGCATTGATTCACGGAAGGTTATCTTCTTTACTTCCGGATACGAATTTATGTAGCGCGGGGATTTATCCTTGCCAGAGAAAGTTGCGGGGCAAGCTTTTAGGCCATAACCTACTAGGTGTTATTTGATTATTTGGATTTGCTTCGAATTTAGATTTTGGGATTTAGAATTTGCATAACCTGTCGTTTCAATATCTCAATCGCGCATAGTAGGTTTTTTTCGAGGCTTCGCGGGCTTGCTTCAAGGTATATATTCCCATATTGCCCAGCAGGGGCACCATTTTCAAAAAAATTTCGGCTGTCGCCAGGGCGTCGCCCAAGGCGCTGTGTCTGTCGCGAATCTGCACACCCAAACGGCCGGCAATATCGTCCAGGTCGTGACTTCGGTGGGCCGGATGGATCACCCCGGAAAGCAGCAACGTGTCCAGAACCGGGTTGATGAACTTGATGTCGGTCTGCAGTTCACACAACTGGAGCATGCGCATGTCAAAAGCGGCATTGTGCGCCACGAGTATGGTGTCCCGGACAAACTGGTGGAACATGGGAAGGACTTCGGCGATGACGGGTTTGAAGCGCACCATGTCATCGTCGATGCCGTGAATGCGGGTGGATTCCGCAGGGATGCTCCTGTTCGGATTGATCAACTGGTCGAATTTTTCCTCCGTCAGCAGCTGGAGTTTGACGATCCTCAGAGCACCGATGGAAATGATTTGATCCCCTCCTCCGGGGTCCAGTCCCGTCGTTTCCGTATCGAAAACCGTGAAAGTCAGATCGTCCAGCGAACAATCATCCAAAACCGGCGTTTGGCCTGCCTGGCTGAAAAGGTCGAAGTTGTAAAAGCCCGGCTTGTTTTCCGGTAGGACGGTGGCACTGCGTTTGGCATCGGTTTGGTAGGAGCGGTACATGGGCAAATAGATGCGCATGCATGAGCGGTTCTCAAGCTCTCGGCACGCATAGGGCCATATTTCGGCGGCATGGTGATCGAGAACTTCCTTGAGATACAGGGGAAGCCCTTCACCGTCAATCTGCAGTTCCTGGTTCTCCCACTTGCGCAGTTTTTCTATGGGGATAGGATCACCCAACCATTCAAAATCGACATGCACAAACTTATCTTCAACGGCGAATCCGCACCCCATCTCTTCCGCCGTCGAATTCGCCCTGATTTTTTTTAGCAGAAAGAGAAAGATGAGCATGATCGTGTAGGTGTCGACATTGACCCTGATCCGCTCGTCGCCGGGGGCTACACGCAAACGGATATCGAGCATCTCTTCAGCTTTATGTCCGAGTGTGTTCAAAAGATAGCCTACCGAAACCGGAACGAGCGGCCACTGCGTTTTGACCATCAGAAACGATTCGTCCGATTCTTTTTGAATCAGCTTCCCAACAGCCCCGGTTTCATGCGCGATAATTTCAAGTAGCTGCATCCGTTTGGCATCCTCCATTTCCGGATATTCCCTCAGGATTCCAATGGCGGATGAGATGCTGGCCACCGAATGTCGCATTTGGGAAAAAAACGCACGCAGGAGAAAGGCCGATCGGGTTTCATCCCTCAGCCCCTGGGTAATATCACTGAAAATGATGATGAAACCTGAAAATTTTCGACGTGAAGTCAGAATCGGCACAGTTTCGGCCCGCAGCAGCCGGTTGCCTTTGGCCGTCAATACAAAATTGACCACCGCATTCTCTTCTTCACGGTCCAAACGCGCGTGTATCTCGTCCAGGGCATAATGCACGATGTGGCGGTCGATCAGATCGAAAACGGAGCGGCCGATACCGAGGTATCGCCTTCCCGGATAAGCCTTGGCGCCGTCTGCTTCCCCCCCGTCCGGTGTCGCCTGCGAAGAACCGGCGGGCGCTTCATTGAAGTATCTTTTGGCCTGGCTGTTGTAGAGGATGATCTGGCCGTCATGATTGCAGATCAGCACCGCATCGGGCAGTTCGGCCATGATGGCGGCCAGAATATTTTTTTCCTCTTCCAGTTGCGCCTTGGCGATGTTAATCCGTGTGGATACGCTCTTTTCCAGGTCTTCGTACTGTTCAGCCATGCGGTTGATGCGCCCGACCAGTTGCATGAAGTCCTTGCCCCCTTCCAGGTGTATGCGGTGTGACGGATTTACGGAATGGATCAGATCCACTTCCTCTGCAAGCCTGCTGGTTGGAATGATGTACGCACGGAACACCCAGTCGAGCATGAAACCGATCCCGGCCAGCAGGACAAAGCCGGCGGCGAAAAAGTAGGCAAAATAATCAACGAGAATGTCCCTGATCAGCCGCTGTTCTTCCATGGCCAGCTGCTGCCAGAAGAGCACCAGCAGCACAATGATGAATATTCCGGAAAAAACGACCGAAAGGAGGACGAACCAGATGAATTTATTCTTCGTGTCCATCTAATTTAAAATTTTATCAAGCAGCAGAAAGGAATTTTTGGTTAAGGTTGCGAGAACATCTGGATATTGAAAAGGATATCTTCAACAAGAGTGTGTAGCAGGGGGGGGGCAATTGTCAAGCAACTTCTCGACGCTCTCGATGATCTCCTGGTTGGAAAACGGTTTCGTAATGTATTTGTCGGCGCCCAGCACCATGCCCTTGGCGATGTCGACCTCCCTGCCCTTGGCGGATAGAAAAACAATCTTCATATTACGCCACTCGGGTTTCAAACGCACGATTTCGCACACCTCGAAACCGTCTATTCCGGGCAGCATGATGTCAAGCAGAACCAGATCCGGCCGATAGCGGGATATGGATTCCAGGGCCTCTTCGCCGCTCTTGGCAACCTGAACGTCATAGCCGTTTTGCTCCATTAAAAACTGCAGCGGGATGATGATATTGGGCTCATCGTCGACGATAAGAATTTTTTTCGGCATGCTGGCAGGTCCTCAATCGGAAGGTGTGGCGGACGTTATCGATAAGCTGTTTTTTGATTCATCCCGATTAGGGCAACTTTTACGGTTGCATTGCAATAAAAGGCGATCAATCGGTCCATTCGGACGGGCGGCGGCTCCACAAAGGGCCACCGCCCGTTTTCAGTTTATTCGATACCTGCTATCCCCACAGGCCCCAACCGAACGAGGCCGTAAACAGGATGCAGAATATAATGATGGCTATCAACCATTTGAGATCACTAGTCATGTCTGATACCTCCTTACATTGTGAACATGGGTGTTAGGCTTCCTTGACGACAATCATCTGCTCTTTGTCGGCACGTTCGATCTGCTCCTCGGAGGTGGTGGACATCTCCGCCTTGAAGCACAAAGCCCACATCATGACGATGCCCAGGATCCACCAGGCGATCTGCCAGGACCACAGCGGCGTGAAGCCGCAGAACGAAAAGGCGTTGTTGCCCAGGAGGCACGCCGGGCCGATAGCGAAAAAGTACCAGATCGGCACGACGATCTTCATGGCGTTACGCCACTTGCGGCCGGATTCGGTGGGCGAGTCGATGCTGTCCAGCCACTCGCGCACCTCGGCCTGCCGTTTCTGGGTTTCCTCGCTGTCCTTGAAGCCCACTGCGCGGCAGCCGTAGGCGACCACCAGACCGGCAAAGAGTCCCCAGAAGGCCGTGTGCATGGAAAGAGGATACTTATACGAAAATGGGAACGAGTAGGTCATGAAGCAGGCGGCAATGGCTGCAATCAAGCCCAGGGTGGCGCCGATGCTGGGGAACTTGAAGCCCCAGTGCACGCCTAAAAGCAGCAAATACATGATAAAGCCGAAAGCCGTCGCGAACCCGCCGATCATGACGATGGCGTCGCTGGAGGTCAGGCTGACCACCACCGCCGCCAGGGTGATGACGGTGGCCAGGACGCGGTTCATCCAGATCTGCTCGGAATGGCTGGCTTCCTGCTTCTTGATATAGCGCCAGTAAACATCGCGCAGCAAAATGGTGCCGCCCGTGCCGATGTAGGGGGCTGCCGTGGAGTGAATGGCGGCGATGGCGCCGACAAACACGATGCCCAGCATGGGGCCGGGTAGAAACTTGACCATCAGCATGGGCACCACATCGCCGTCCACCTTGGGGGCCAGTTCACCGGCCATCTGCAAAATGCGCGCACCCATGCCCTGGAAGGCCGTGAAGAAGAACAGGGCCAGGCCGACCACGAAAGTGGACATGAAAGCCTGCTGCCAGGCCAGCGGCTTAGGGGACTTGATGCCGAAGTTCCACAGGGTGAAGGCCGGCGAGGACTGAATACCCATGAGGGCGAACATGTAGGTCAGGATCATCATGGCCGTCCAACCGCCACCTAATCCCCAATGGATCAAACGGGGAACCTCCGTGTATTTGGCGTCAAGCGCATTTACCTTCTGGCTGAAAGCGGCCCAACCGCCGATGACATCCGAGGTGACGACGTACCACCCCAGAATCATGATACCGCCCACCAGCAGGCAGAACTGCAGCACGCCTACCCAGGTGGAGGCGCGCAGGCCACCGGACACCACGTAGAACCAGACGATGAAGGCCATGAAGATCAAACCGAAGGTCATGGGGACGCCCGCCACCCAGTAGAACAGCTTGGCGGCCGCGATCAGCTGCAGGCCCGAGTAGAACATGGAGTAGAGAAAAGCGGCGATGACGGTGAGCCAGCGCACGGCTTCGTTGTTGTAGTAGTACGCGAACATGTCGCCCGGGGTGATGAATCCGTAGCGTTTGCCCATCAGCCAGTTGCGCTTGGCGAAAAAGGCGCCGGTGATGGGAATGGTCAACACGTAGAAAGACGCGAATGCATAGGCAAGACCGGCCGCCCAGATCAGTCCCGGATGCCCGACAAAGGTCCACCCGGAAAAGGAGGCCGCCGTAGCCGCCATCAGAAAGGCGATGAAGGGAATCGAACGACCGGCAATGGCGTAGCCGGCAGAGGTTTTTTCGGTGAAGTACCCTTTCAACCCCCAGTAAAAGCAGTAAACGATGTATATACCTAGAAAAACATAGACCCAAGTGGTTCCACCCATAATGTTTCCTCCTGTGTCATCTGTCAGTATTTATGACGCGATAACTGCTAAAGTTAAAATCGTCTGCCTGACAATTCAGGCAATACCTATCACCTCCTTTCATCGACAACAAATTTAGTATGTGGTTCAAAGCAGTGGAACAAATGCCGTTTGTGCGGCATGGCGGCCAACCGCATACAGCGGTCCACCGTCACACCGCTCAAAACAGTTATTTCTGGACCATGTCCTTGATGGCCGTCACAATTTCGGGGTTGGCCAGCGTCGTGACGTCCCCCTCGTCGGCATTGTTGGATATCGCCCCCAGAACGCGGCGCATGATCTTGCCGGAGCGTGTTTTGGGCATGTCGGGCACGATCCACACCTTGCGCGGTTTGGCGATCTTGCCGATTTCGTTGCACACGGCATCGTTGATCTTCTGTGCCAGTTCATCGCTTGCTTCAAAGCCCGGTTTCAGGGCAACGTATAGATCCGGTTCCCGGCCCTTTATTTCATGGGCCACGGGCACGACGGCCGCTTCGGCCACCTCTTCGACCACCAGGGCCGCGGATTCGATCTCCTTGGTGCCCAGCCGGTGGCCCGAAACGTTGATCACGTCGTCGATGCGCCCCAGTATCCTGAAATAGCCGTCCGGCGCTTCCACGGCGGCGTCACCGGTCATGTAGGGCCAGTCCCGCCAATCCTTTGAATCAGGGTTTCTACAGTAGCGGGCGTAATAGGTGTCGACGAAGCGCTGGCGATCTCCCCAGATGGTCTGGAAGCCGCCGGGCCAGGGGTTCTGGATGCAGATGTTGCCCGCTTTTCCGGCCCCTTTGGGCAGTTTTTCGCCCTCGTCGTCATAGATGATGGGATGAATCCCGGGCACTCCCGGACCGGCACTGCCCGGCTTCATGGGCGTGATGCCGGGCAGCGTGCTGCAGAGAAACCCTCCGGTTTCCGTCTGCCACCAGGTGTCCACGATGATGGCCTCGCCCTTGCCGACTTTTTCATGGTACCATTTCCATACTTCGGGTTCGATGGGCTCGCCCACGGTGGTCATGTGCTTGAAGTGGTAGTTGTATTTGGCCGGCTCGTCCGGGCCGATTTTACGCAGGGCCCTGATGGTGGTGGGCGCGGTGTGGAAGATGTTGACATCCAGATCCTGGGCGATGCGCCACGCCCGTCCGGCATCCGGATAGGTGGGGACGCCCTCGTAGACCACCGTGGATGCGCAGATGGCCAGCGGGCCGTAGACGATGTAGGAATGCCCGGTGATCCAGCCGATGTCGGCCATGCACCAGTACACGTCTTCCGGATGGATGTCCTGAACATATTTTGACGTGCCGGCAACGTAGGCGAGATACCCGCCGGTGCTGTGCTGGCAGCCTTTGGGTTTGCCGGTGGTGCCGCTGGTGTACATCAAAAAGAGCGGGGCCTCGGCCGGCATGGGAACGGGGTCCACACGGGCGCCGTAGTAGTCCTTCAGGAGGTCGTTCACAAAGTAGTCGCGTCCCTCCACCATGGGTGTGGGGCTGGAAGCTTTGCCGGGGTAACGCTGCCAGACCAGTACCTTGTCGACCTTCTGGCCGTCTTTTTCGGCCAGTTCACAGGCGATGTCGGCGTTCTTTTTGTGATCCAGCAAAGTTCCGCTGCGGTAATAGGCGTCCGCCGTGATGAGCACACGGCTGTTCGAGTCGACGATCCGGTCGGCGCAAGCCCTTCCGCTGAAGCCGCCGAACACCTGGGAGTGGATCACGCCCAGCCTGGCGCAGGCCAGCATGGTAATGGGAAGCTCGGCCAGCATGGGCATGTGCAGGGTGACCCTGTCACCGGCCTTCAAGCCGGCATAGTCGCGCAGCAGGGCGGCAAATTCGTTCACGCGCACATACAGTTCCTGGTAAGTTAGATGTACATAATTCTCTTCGGGGGGTTCCGGAACGAAATGGATCGCCGTCTTGTTCTTGTTATCGGTCAGGTGCCGGTCGATGCAGTTGTAACTGGCGTTGATCTTACCGCCGACAAACCACTTCCAGCAGGGGGCGTCACTGGTGTCCAAAGTCGTGTGCCAGTATTCGTACCAGTCCAGCAGATCGGCGTATTCCTTGTAACAGTTTGGAAAATTGTCCAGGCTGAAGCGATCGTAAATACCGGGGTCGGTCACGTTGGCCTGGGCGACGAACTCGTAAGATGGATAGTAATAGTCCTCCTCCTGCCAGTGAACAGCGATTTGGGCCTCAGATGTTTCTACAACCTCTTTCTCCGCCATATTAAACCCTCCTTCGTTGAATGATGATGTGACTGTGGTACCGTTTGTTTACTCCCCACCCTCTTCCTGAAAATCAGGAACGAATCTGTCCGCGAATACCTCTTTTGAATATGTCAAAAGCCGTATCGAGCGTTTCTTTCAGGTAATCCTTGTCTTCATTGATGATCTTCTTGCTGGTTTCCCAGAGGACGACACCGGAAAAGAGGGACCAGACAATGTCGGCTAGGGCGATCGGCCGTTCTTCTATGTAAATGCCGCTCTGCACCCCCTCTTCGAATATTTTGGCCATTTCGGAAAGTGAATTTCTTGACAGCTTTTTTATTTCGGCCAAAAGTCCGGGCGTCAGATTTTTCAGCGTTTCACTGGATTGCAGGTGAAACATGTTGATCAGAATCATGGGGTCGAACTCGTAAACATCGTACATGGCATGCTTGAGCGCATCGACACGTTGATCGATGCTCAGGTTTTCGTCGCTGTTCAAGTGCTCCAGCCTTATATATAGGTAGTGCAGAATCCTGAGGGAGAGTGATGCGTAAAGCTCGTCCTTGTTTTTAAAATAGAGATATAGGGTTCCCGGGCTGAGTTCAGCCTCGTTGGCAATGTCCTCCATGGTGGCTTTGCTGAAGCCCTTGTCAGAGAAGACCCGCTTGGCGGCAACGATGATCTGCTGCCTCCGGCGCTCACGTTCCCTCTCTTTTCTTTCTTGAATGCCCATGTATAATGAACCTTATTTAGTTCTTAAATTCTTCTATAATTGATATTATCTGTTTGTCAAGTAATATTGCATTCAAAACATAATAGACAATAATTCTTTTATTTGGATTATTCTGATCGATATCGCGCTTTGAAAAATAAACCCGCCACCTGCCAATCCAGTGTTGAAAGGGAATCTATATATGGCAAATGCTCTAAGGCTTTGTTTTATTGTTTTAAAATTTTTTTCAGGGAAGGATTTTCGAGCGTACGTTCAAGGGAACCGATGCATGCGCGCATGTCCGCCATGGTGCTAACACGCAGCTTAAAGAGATACTCGCCGGACTCGAAACCGGCCGGCGCCTGAAGGCGTATGTTGTCACCGAGGCTCAGGGTTCTGGTCGTCTCGAGGAACTGTTTTTCCGCAAGGCTCAACCGGGGATAGCGTTTGGTTCTGAAGTGGTTTCTCACTTTCTGCAACCGCAGGTTCCGGTCCTCATCACTGGCGGTGATCAGCTCCTGCAGCCGCGGGTCCTGCAACAGGCCGTACACATCGATGTCGTCCCTGGCGGAAATTTCTCTGAGGTTGGCCAGAATCTCGCGTTGCGTGCTCTGGCTGCAATGAAGATCCACAAAGAGCGTCGCCAGGGTGGCTCCCGTGTCGCGACCGAGGCTGTCCAGTTCCAGGGCGCATGTCAGGGTAACCACGCCCTTGAGGACAGCTTCCTGAATGGGATCGGCCATCTGGCAAATGCCGGCGACTTTAGCGGCCATGGACGGGTTCATCGGCAAACCGAGTTTTCTGCAAACCTCTCCAAACCTGCGTTCGTCCTGAATATGATGTCGCAAGAGACGCAGCGCGCGTGACGACTCGACGAGATTGAGCGGACGCTGGCCGGTATTGTCGGCAACAGCTATTTCCGCCAGGCGCCCGGGCGGCGTATCGGCATGCATGCACCGGGCGGCGATGCGCTGCATCTTCAGGAGGCGGCAGGCCTCCACACGTCTGAATCCGGCTACGACGATGTATCGCTCCCTGCCACTCGGGGCGATAAGGGGCGCGTTCAAAAGCCCCGTGACACCAATGGAGGCGGCAAGGGGCTCGATTTTTCGTGCGGTGGTAATGCGGTAAGTGCTGTCGCGGACATCGATACAGGCGAGATCGGCGTCGATCGTTTTCCAGTCCATGCTTTTATCTGCCTGTCAGCTGGGTCAACGCTTCTCGATATTTTTTAATGGTGTTATCGATGACATTATCAGGCAGTGAAGGCGCCGGCGGATTCCTGTCCCATTCGATGGAAAGCAGGTAGTCTCGCAGGTACTGTTTGTCATAGCTTTTCTGAGGGCCGCCCGGAGCGTATTCATCCTTGGGCCAGAACCTGGATGAATCCGGCGTGAGCACCTCGTCGATGAGAATCAGTTCGCCGTCTATCAGGCCGAATTCAAACTTCGTGTCCGCAATGATAATACCCTTTTCGTCGGCCATTGCCGCGCCCTTTTTGTAGATGTCGATGCTGAGTCTTTTGACGCGCTCGGCCATGTCTCCGCCTACCAGTTCGGCAGCGGCCGCAAAATCGATATTGATGTCATGCTGGCCCAGCTCCTCCTTGGTGGACGGCGTGAATATCGGCTCCGGAAGCCTGTCCGATTCAGTCAGGCCTTCGGGAAGCTTTATGCCGCAGATGTCTCCGTTTTCCCGGTAGGATTTCCAGCCGGATCCGCTGATGTATCCACGAACGACACACTCGATGGGCAGCGGTTCGGCCTTGCGGACGATCATGCTCCTTTCAAACAGATCCTCGGCATAGGGCCGGCACTCAGCAGGGTACGCTTCGACGTCACTGGAGACGAGATGGTTGTCGATCAGGGGCCGCATGGCTTCGAACCAGAACAGGGATATCTGGGTCAGCACCTTGCCTTTTCCGGGCACGGGATTCGGCATGATGACATCAAAAGCCGAAATCCTGTCCGACATGACCATCAACAGGGTGTCTCCGAGATCGTACATATCTCTCACTTTGCCTCTTTTCACTAACTTCAAGTCCGGGAAATCCGTTTCCATTAAAGCAGGTTCCATTGCTACCTCTTTTTTGTTCATGCTTGCCCGATTGGCGCAGGGGGTATCGACCGTGTTCACGATAAAGCTGGTTTATTTTTCAAAATCCTCGATAAATTTCTGCAGGGCCTCCAATTCGGCAGTCTGAATTTCTAAAAATTCAATACCTGTTTCATAGCTGCCTTCCTCGTTCCGTTTCGAGTATACGGTCGTGCCTTTAAGGTCGACAAGTTCCTCTTCCATGCCGATGGTAAGGGAAACGACGGTCTTGGGATCGAGGGGAGCGTGGGTTTCCAGCAGAATGCCGGATTCGGACACGTTCAACGTTCTGCCCATGCCCTGGGCAAACGCTTCACCTTCCTCGTCAAGGCAGACATAATTCAACAGGTTTGTCGAATCTATGCGTTTGTACTTTCTGTTCTCTTCCATTTGCATGGCCCTTTCGCCTTCCAAAGAAATGTTTGCCGAAAAAGATGTTGACGTCCACCCTCGATTGAGCGGACCCGTTGTCAGCCCTTGGACTGCATCCTTTGAGCGACACCCGTTGTTACCGATATGCACGTGGCCACATTCTCGATAATGTTCTTGAATGTGCTTGAAATACTTTCGTATTCCGCCTGGCATTCGTCCGCATCGACGGACACCACCTTGAGATCCTTGGAAGCCAGAACGGCCGCCTTTCCCGGTTCATGTCCCATATCGATAAAGGGGAAAGCGCCGAAATAATCGTCCCGGCCGAGGCTGACAAGCGGCAGGTAACGGTCATTGTCCTGCTGAACGATGTTGACAATTCCCCGCTGTATCCGGAACAACCTGTTTTCCACATCGCCCTGGCGCATGACCTTTTGCCTGTCTTTGATAAACGCCTCTATGTCGATGCCCTTGTTGTGGTACGCCACCACCCGGTTGGTAACCTGCTTCAAACGTTTGTCCAGGCTCATAATGATCGCACGAAATTCGGGCGACATCCTGGCGTATTCCTGGGACAAACGCTGGGAATCGAGAACACCCAGCTGGACGTTTCCCACGGATCGTGCCGAGGCATTGCGCGCATGATCTTTGACCAGGAAGGAGGACAAACTGCCCACGAAGGAACCGTTGCTGACCCGGATAATGCTCAGCGGTCCTTTGGGGGTCTCTTTGATGATTTCTATGACACCCTCGAGGATGACCCAGATCCAGTTGCCGTGTTTGCCCTCCTCGATGATGGTCTCTCCATCGTAGAAACCTTCCTCGTCGACCACGTACGTGTAATCGACCATGGGGCCACTGATCCTGGGCAAGCCGCTGTCGTCAATGATTTCCCCCTGGCTGTCCCCCCTGGAGGTTTCCTGTCCCAGTCGCACGATGTCGCCGTCGTCAAGCATTTTAAGGCTGTCGAGAATGATCCCCATGCGGCTGCGGTTGATCGCCTTTTCTACGGAAATGCGTTCTTCGCTGAACTCGAATTCTCCTTCCGTCCAGCCGAACAGCGAGTAGAGACCGTCAAGTCCGGCCAGCACACCGGCGGACGCATTGATGGGGTTGCCTTTTTCAATATAAACGACTCCCGGTTCCGGTGAATACGGGCTGTGGATCCTGAGGATACCGGAACTGCCGTTGCTGCCCAGCAGCTGCATGATATCACCAAGATTGAGAAATTTGAGATTGCCTTTGAGAACGGTGGTGTTTTCCATGGAAAATTATTGGGCCCATTTCAATTCTTTTTGAAGTGATTTCAGCGTAAGTTTCATACACTCTTTGAGGGCTACGCCCACACCGTCGCCTTTCAAGGCGCTGCCGGGAAATGAAGGAACCTTCAGCTGCCTGTTGAGGTCAAGATCCATCTTTTCGACAGGCATGATCGGTATTCCCTGGTCACCCAGGTCGCGTTTATTGTACTGCAGGACCAGCGGCACCTTGAATATGTTCAGCCCGTATTCCTTCAGATTTCCCTGCAGGTCCTTCAGGGAAATCATATTTTTTTCACGCCGCACTTCCAGGGAATCCGCCACAAAAACAACGCCGTCGACGCCTCTGAGCACCAGTTTTCGCGTCGAGCTGTATTGCACCTGCCCGGGAACGGTGTAGAGTTGGACCTTGATTTCACACCCTTTGATTTTGCCAAGCCCCATGGGCAGGAAGTCGAAGAAAAGGGTCCGGTCGCCCTCGGTGTTGATGGACACCATTTCACCGGTGACCTGTTTTCTGAATGTTTTGAATATATACTCAAGATTGGTGGTCTTTCCACCGCGGCCCGGACCGTAGTAGACAATCTTGCACTCTATCTCGCGTTTTTTCAAATTGAATATAGCCATTCAGCCTGACCCCGCTTGAAAAATTTTATTAATCTCTGGAACCCGTCGCTTTCGGAGCCGTTGTCTTTGCCCGGAAAAAACGCCGGATGAGCAATGACCTGTCCCTCCGATCAGGTATTTGTAATCTTAATGTCAAGGCAGAAATCTCCCTGCTTCGGACCCGACTTTATCTCCGACTTGGCGACCACGACCCCCGAACCGTTGAAAATGGCAATGGGAGAATAAAACTGCAACTCTTCGAATTTGCTGTTAACCTTCAAATCCTCGATCAACTGGCCGTCCTTTTTTGAGATAATGAAACTGAGCAGGTTGCCCGACTGGAAATTGACATCGAATTCGATGACCTTCCCCTTGCCCGGTCCGCTTTCGAAGAGAATGCCGATGGAACTGATGTCGATAAATTCCTCCGGCTCCGTCTCGGTGACGGTTTCGGCAGGCTGACTGACAACGGTCAGCGTTCTTTTCAACCCCTTTTTTTCCATCAACTGCTCGAGGAATGTGCGCAGCTTTTCCAACTCTTCCGGCGTAAAGCCATCCCCACGCGCCCATTCTTCGTATGTATCGGCGGCGGCATCTTCCGAAGAACGGGCGATATGGCACCGCAGGATATTTTTTGCAGCCTCAAGGCGCTGGGGCGCATTGGACAACAGCTTGTTGAGTTCAATCAGTGCGCGTTCAAACTGTCCGAATTTCGCCAGGGCCAGAGCGCCTTCCAGTTCGGCTTCCCCTTCGCTGTCCTCTTTTGAAAAAGCAAAAAGTTTTTGGATCAAGTCCTGGGCCTTGGCGGAGAGTTCCGGTGAGGAAGGACCCCTTTCGACTTTTTGTGTATCCGCTTCCAGCAGGTTGATCTTTCTCATGATCCCCGCCAGAATTTTATCTCTGTTCTTTATTTTCGGGTTGTTGCGAATCAGGCTCGATGCTTCGTCGTATTTCATCCTGGCTTCGCTCAGCAGGCCTTGGCCCTGGTACAGTTCGGCTTCCTGCAGAAGTCGCTTGATGTTTTCCTTGTCACCCATCGTCTTCCCCGGAAATGCTATTCAGATAATGAATTGGTTATAGCAGGCTTTCTACCCATAAACTATTCCTCTATCGTGTTTTCATATAAAAAGTCAATATTTGTTGACACCAAAACACATTATGTTACTACTCAGCGAGGATTTAACCTCGACCGGCGCCCATACGGCGCATAGACAAACAAGCAATTAAGGAGATTGGCATGGATAAAAAAGTTTCCGTTGTTGGTGCTGGAAATGTGGGAGCGACTGTCGCCCAACGGCTGGCTGAAAAAGAACTGTGCGATGTTGTTCTGGTGGATATCGTCGAAGGTGTTCCCCAGGGAAAGGCGCTGGACCTTACCGAGGCTGCTCCCGTGGAGAAGCATGACGCCAAGTTGACCGGCACCAATGGGTACGACGAAACCGCCGGTTCCGATATCGTCATCATTACCGCCGGCATACCGAGAAAACCGGGAATGAGCAGAGACGACCTGATCAGTACCAACGCCGGCATTATGAAATCCGTCACCAAAGAAATTGCCGCCCGTTCACCGGAAGCCGTTCTCATTGTCGTCAGCAACCCCCTGGATGCCATGTGCCACGTGGCTTATGAAGCCAGCGGGTTCCCCAAGAACAGGGTGATCGGCATGGCCGGTGTACTGGATTCCGCCCGTTTCAGAGCGTTTATCGCCATGGAACTGAATGTGTCGGTCGAAAATACGCATGCCTTCGTTCTGGGCGGACATGGCGACACCATGGTGCCCCTGCCGCGTTACTCGACGGTCGCCGGCATCCCCATCACGGAACTGATGCCGGAAGAGCGAATCAAAGCCCTGGTGGAGAGAACCGCCAACGGGGGGGCCGAAATCGTCGGCCTGCTTAAGACAGGCAGCGCCTATTACGCGCCGGCATCCGCCGCGGTCGAAATGGCGGAATCCATTCTGAAAGACAAGAAGAAAATTCTTCCCTGTGCCGCCTATCTTGACGGCCAATACGGCTTCAAGGACCTTTTTATCGGTGTACCCGTAAAGCTTGGCAGCAGGGGCGTCGAAGATATCATCGAAATCGAACTGACCGAGGAGGAAAAAGCCGCCTTGAAAAAGTCGGCCGATGCGGTACAGGGTCTCAAGGAAGATCTTAAGAAACTATCCTAAAATAATAACCTTTCCCTGCCTTTTTCAAGGCCGGGAAAGGTTATTTTGAAAGCCTCTCTTTCACGTTACGGGCCACTTTCCCGGGGACGCCGGGAACGCCTGCGATTTCCTCCAGGCTGGCCTCCCGGATGCCTTGCACCGAGCCGAAGCGGCGCAGCAGCAGGCGCTTGCGTTGTCTGCCCACGCCCTCGATGTCGTCCAGGACGGACGCCATGAAGTCCCTTCCGCGGCGCCTACGGTGGAAACCGATGGCAAAACGGTGGGCTTCATCCCGTATTTTCTGCAGAAAAAGCAATGCGTCGCGGTCCTGCCTGAAAACGACCGGGTTCATGCGCCCGGGCTTGTAAATTTTATCGACCGTCTCCCCCCGGTCCCTGTCCATTTTGGCGATGCCGATGACATCGAAAGCCCCCGCCAACCCCAGGCCGCCGAGGACGTCAACGGCGATGTTGAGCTGCCCTTTCCCGCCGTCTACCATCAACAGGTCCGGAAACGGGTCCCGGCTCGTACTGCCTGTGAACCGCCGGGTGAGCACCTCCGCCATGTAGGCATAGTCGTCGTTCCGTTTGGGGGTCTTGATCTTGAATGAACGGTAATTCCGTTTCGACGGTTGACCCTTATTGAAAACAACCATTCCCGACACGGGCGCGTCTCCGTAAATGCTTGAGTTGTCGAAACATTCAATGCGGTCGGGGAAATGTCTCAGACCGAGGCGTTGCTGAAGTCGGGCGAGAATATCCTGCTCCGCAACGGCGGCATTCAGGAAATCCGCCAGTTTCGCGGCTGCATTCTCCCCGGCCAGTTGCATCAACCGCCGTTTTTCGCCTCTCAGGGGGCAGTGGACCGTCACCTTTCCGCCCCTGAGCCCGCCGAGCATCGCTGCGACCGAGTTATCCTTTTCCAGCGGACACGAGATCAGCACTTCGGGTGGGATGTAATGGGCCCTCTGGTAATACTGCCCGATGAAGGTTTCCAGCACTTCCGGCTCGGTGGACACGGTTTCTTCGAATTCGAAATGCCTTCCCCCCAGGATAACCCCCCCGCGAACGAAGAGCAGCATGATGACGAATGTTCCTTCACCCTCGCAGACGGCGATCACGTCCCTGTCCTTCAGGTCGGTGGAAACGATGGCCTGTTTTTCCAGCGTTTTTTCAAGAGCGAATATTTTGTCGCGCAAAACCGCCGCTTCCTCGAAGCGCCGTTCACGGGCAGCGCACGCCATATCTTCCTTCAACCTTCGGACCAGGTCGGGTGTTCTTCCGTTCAGAAAAAGAACGACCTCATCCACCAGGTTTTTATAACGAATCTTAGAGACCTGCATGCAGCAGGGCGCCATGCAGGCCTGCATTTGAAAATGGAGGCAGGGGCGGTGCCTGATGTTGAACTCTTTGTCTTTGCATTTCCGGAGCATGAAGGTCCGATTGACGATTTTAAGCGTCTGGCGTACCGCACCGGCAGAAGCGTATGGCCCGAAATATTTTGCGCCGTCCCTGTTTATGCGACGCACGATCTGGAGGTTGGGATAGGGATGCTGCAGGTTCAAACGCAGCAGCGGATAGCGTTTGTCGTCCTTCAAGACGACATTGTAGCGCGGTTTGTACCTTCTGATCAGGTTGGCTTCGAGGATGAGCGCCTCTTTCTCCGTTGCCGTCACCACTGTTTCGAACGAGGCGATGTTGTCCACGAGGGCCCGCGTTTTGGGGTCGCTCGGCCCCGACTTCCTGAAATAGGCGGGCAGCCGCTTTCTCAGATTGGCGGCTTTGCCCACATACAGTACCCGGTTGCCCGCATTCTTCATGAGATAGACGCCCGGGCGCCGGGGGACTTGCCGCAGCAGATCCTGAATTGTGTCGCTGAGCGTGTCTTGATCGTCTGTCATGAAATGTCGATTCCTTCCTTATCAAGAAGACCGGAAGGCGAGACGGTTTTAAACAACCCGCTATTATTCTGACCAATTAACTTTCTCACCGCTTCCAATGTAGTGCAGGGATTTATCCCTGCCGCTTCTCCGACACCAGTCCGCCGGCTACCGGCCGCAAATTCTAACCTTTTTTACCTTCTGATCTTCTTCCCCGCTTGCCGAAGCTCCGCGATGCGGTCTCTCAGCAAAGCGGCGCGCTCGAAGGCCAGCGCCGCCGCCGCCGCCGCCATCTCCTTTTCCAGTGCCTCGACAATGCCCTCCACGTCGTCGAGGTCTTCATAAATCGTCTTCGGTTCCGCCACCTTGTCGACCGTTACGTAGTCGGCTTCGTAAACGGATTCGAAAATTTCGGACACCTCTTTCTTGATGGTTTCCGGCGTTATGTCGTGGCGGATGTTGTAGGCCTGCTGAATTTGGCGCCGCCGTTTGGTTTCATCGATGGCGAGCTGCATGGAAGGGGTAATGTCATCGGCGTACATGATCACCGTGCCGTTCACGTTTCTGGCCGCTCTGCCGCAGGTCTGCACCAGCGACCTCGTGGAGCGCAGGAAACCTTCCTTGTCGGCGTCCAGGATCGCTACCAGCGACACCTCCGGGATGTCCAGACCTTCCCGCAGCAAATTGATGCCGATGAGCACATCGAACTCACCGTTGCGCAGATCCCTGATAATTTCCATGCGCTCCATGGTGTTGATGTCGGCATGCAGATACCGGACCTTTACGGCCAGATCGGCATAGTATTCACAAAGGTCTTCGGCCATACGTTTGGTAAGCGTCGTCACCAGGACCCTTTCCCCGGCGCGCTCCCGGCCGCGTATCTCGTTCAGGAGATCGTCCACCTGGCTTGCCGCCTTGCGAACCTGGATTTCCGGGTCGAGGAGGCCTGTCGGACGAACGATCTGCTCGACCACGGCCACCCCTCTTCTGCCCAGTTCGTAATCGGCGGGAGTTGCCGAAACGTACACCACCTGCTGCATGCGCGCCTCGATCTCTTCAAACTTGAGCGGACGGTTGTCGAGTGCGGAAGGGAGGCGAAAGCCGTATTCCACCAGCGTCTGTTTCCGTGAGCGGTCACCCTTGTACATAGCACGCAACTGGGGCACGGCAATGTGACTCTCATCGATGAATATGAGAAATTTGCCGCTGAAGTAATCCATCAGCGTGGGGGGGGGGTCCCCGGGCAGGCGACCCGTGAAGTGGCGTGAATAGTTCTCTATTCCATTGCAGTAGCCGATCTCCTGCAGCATCTCGAGATCGAAATTCGTGCGCTCTTCTATGCGTTGCGCTTCGATCAGTTTACGGTTTTCGCGAAAAAGGGCGACGCGTTCCTTGAGCTCCTCCAGGATAGTGCCTACGGCACGCCGGCGCGTTCTGGCCTGGGAAACGTAGTGGCTTGCCGGAAATAGCACCATGCGTTTCAGATGCCTTTTCAAGCTGCCTTTCAGCGCGTCGATTTCCGCTATCGATTCCACCAGATCACCGAAAAAATCGACACGCAGGGCCCTGTTTTCCTCATAGGCGGGAAAGATTTCCACCCGGTCGCCCCTTACCCTGAACGTTCCGCGGTGAAAATCAATGTCGTTTCTTTCATACTGCATGGCGACAAGGTCGCCCAGCAGCTTTTCGCGAACCAGCTCCGAACCTTCCTCGATTTCCACGCGCATGGAAAGATAGTCCTCGGGCTCTCCCAGTCCGAAAATGCAGGAAACGCTGGCAACCACGATGACGTCCTGCCGGGTGAGCACCGAACGGGTGGCCGAGTGCCTCAGCTTGTCGATCATTTCGTTGATGGATGAATCTTTCTGGATATACGTGTCGCTGGATGGAATGTAGGCCTCGGGCTGGTAATAGTCGTAGTACGACACGAAAAACTCGACCGCATTTTCGGGAAATAACAATTTGAACTCGTTGTACAACTGTGCCGCCAGGGTTTTGTTGGGCGCGATGACGAGCGTCGGCAGGTTCACCCGGCTGATGACCTGAGCCATGGAAAAGGTCTTGCCCGAACCGGTTACGCCAAGGAGCACCTGGCACCGTTTTCCATTATGAATGTTGCGGCTGAGCTTGTCGATGGCTTGCGGCTGATCGCCCTGCGGCGTAAAATCGGAAACAATTTTAAAAGCGGACGGCATATGCGGGTCGGTTTTCTCCGGCGGCAAATTTAAACCTAAATTGAGCGATTTTCAGGTTTGCCGCAGATGCAAGGAAAATGTTGTTTCGCTAAATTTGAAACGCTCAACGTAGGTTAAAAACAGATGGCTGCGCCCCGTGGGCGCAGGCATCTATTTTTCGACTTTCCAGACGGCACCGTCGGGGCGGTCTTCGACAACCACGTTCATGGCCGCAAGGCGGTCGCGGATTTCATCGGCTTTGGGCCAGTTTTTTTCACGGCGGGCGGCCGCACGTTCACGAATCAGTTCCTCGACCAGGCCGGCATCGATGGACTGGTCTTCCAGCTGTTCCGTTTTCCTCGCAGCGAAATAGTCATCCGGCCGCTGATTCAGAATACCCATCACCCAGCCCATTTTTTCGATGGCGTGCCTGATACCCTTCAGGCTTGCGGCCCCCAATTCTCCCTTTCCCCCATCATCATCATCCATCAGGCGGTTGGCCTGGCGTACGGCTTCGAAAATGACGGCAAAGGCTTTGGCCGTGTTGAAATCGTCCTGCATGGCCCCACAAAACTGCTGCCAGAGTTCATCAGCCAGGGCAGCGTCTTCATTCGCCCCCCCACTCTCCCCGATTCGCTTTTCCATGCGCTGCAGTGACGCATAGATCCGTTCGAGGGCCGTCGTCGACTCCTCCAGGGCCCCGTCGCTGAAATCGATGGGCTTGCGGTACTGCTTGGAGAGAAGAAACAGCCTTACCGCCTCGGGGTGGAACGCTTTCAGCACATCCTTTACCATCAGGAAGTTACCCAGGGACTTGGACATCTTTTCCTGGTTGATGTTGACAAAACCGTTGTGGATCCAGTATCGGGCAAAGATATTTCCGGTCACACTTTCCGACTGTGCGATTTCGTTCTCATGGTGGGGAAAAACCAGATCCTTGCCGCCCCCGTGAATGTCGAACGAATGCCCCAGGTATTTGGAGCTCATGGCCGAGCATTCGATATGCCACCCCGGGCGCCCCCTGCCCCATGGACTTTCCCAGGCAGGCTCCCCCGGCTTGGCCGATTTCCAGAGAGCGAAATCGAACGGGTTGTGCTTGCGCTCGTCCACGTCGACGCGCGCCCCCGCCTCCATGTCCTCCAGGCTGCGTCCCGAAAGCTTGCCGTATGCTTCGAAAGAATCCACGGCAAAGTACACATCGCCGTCGGCGACGTAGGCGGCTCCCTTTTTCAAAAGCCTGACGACGAAGTCGACGATCTCCTGCATGTGATCGGTAACCCGGGGTTCAACGGTTGGACGTCTGACATGGAGTTTCTGCATATCCATTTGAAATTCTTTTATAAATCTGTCGGCAAGTTCCAGGGGTGAAACCCCCAGTTCATTGGCGCGATTGATTATTTTGTCATCCACGTCCGTGAAATTGCGAACGTAGGTGACCGCTTTGCCGGCGGACTCCAGAAACCTGACGATGACGTCGAACACGACAAAGGCCCGCGCATGACCGATGTGGCAGGAATCGTAAACCGTGGGGCCGCAAACGTACATCAGCACTTTTCCCGGCTCGATGGTTTCGAAAAGCTCCTTTTTTCTGGTAAGCGTGTTGTAAATGAACAGGTCCATACTTCTTCCCTCTTCACAAATGCGATGTGGCCCGAATGACAGGAAGCAAGGATGCTTGTACCGGGCGTCCCGGCCTCCAAGCCTCCCAGCATATTCGCCTTTTATTCTTGTTTCAATCGACCCCTGGAATCCTCTGACCCTTGAAGGCTTTCCACCAGCACGACGCACATGGCGGCGATCCCCAATCCCTTTCCGGTGAAGCCGAGCCCCTCGGTTGTGGTGGCTTTGACATTGACGCACCCGCTGCCAATATTCAGGGCGGAGGCGATATTATCCCTTATTTCCATACGGAACGGATCCATGCGAGGCGCCTCGGCAAACAGCGTTGCATCGACGTTGATCACAAGAAAACCGTTCTTATGTACCAGGTCGACGATTTTTTCAAGGAATTTCATGCTGAAAGCATCTTTACTGGCGGGATCGTTGTCCGGGAACATCCGGCCGATGTCGCCGCCACCTACCGCACCGAGCATGGCATCGCACAGTGCGTGCACCAGTACGTCGGCATCCGAGTGTCCTAACAATCCCTTTTCAAAAGGAATTTCGATACCGCCGATGACGAGTTTTCTTCCGTAGACCAATCGATGCACGTCGAAGCCACTGCCGATTTTCATTTTTTTCCCTGCATTCCACGAATGGGTTTATAGGTTCGTGTCATTTGTTCCAGAATTTAATCCTCGTTGAGGGTTGCCCCAAGGCTGCAACGTTGGGGTTTATATGCGCACGCGACCCCGGAAGCGTTTCCCTCAGTCCCCGACGATATTGTACACCTCCAAGGGGCGAAACTTGCCCTTGGCCTTTATCGGCGCCAGTTTCTGCGTTTCAAAGTCACCGACGACATGGGCGTGCGTCGTTTCGGATACGATGATTTCGCCGGGTTTGGCGGCCGCACAGAGCCGCGCTGCGGTGTTGACCGTGTCCCCCACGACGGAATAGCTCATGGTTTGAGACGACCCGATGTATCCCGCCACCACCTTGCCCGTGTTGATGCCGATGCCGATGCGGATTTCCCTCTCCCCGCCGGAGGCACGCCGCCGATTGAATGCGACCAAGGCGCGTCGAATATCGACGGCGGCCCTTACGGCCCTGGCAGGGTCGTCATCGTGAGAAACAGGGGCCCCCCATATGACCATGATAGCGTCACCGATGAACTTGTCCACCGTGCCTTCATGGTTAAAAACGATGTCAACCACCTTTTCGTAATATTCATTCAGCATCTGAAGCACCGCCGCGGCCGTGATGTTTTCGCTCATGGAGGTAAAATCCCGAATGTCGACAAACATGACGGTGGCGACCCGGTTGGTCCCCCCCTTTTCGACGGTAAGTTCCCCGGAGACGACCATTTCCGCGAGGTCCGGGGACAGAAGGCGCTGAAACCTTTCCCGTGTGGCGGTTTCCCGGCGGCTCTTTTCTTCGGCTCGTTTTCGCTCGTTGATGGTGAACTGCGAATGGGAGCCAAAAATGGCAAACAGGCAAATGACGATGATCCGGGGCCAGATCTGCGCCGTTTCCGTGCCGAAAAGGCGGCTGGTCATGCTCATGTCATAGGACGTAAAAATGGAAAGCAGCGTGTCCAGTATCCAGTACACGGCAGCCAGCCCGAAGCCGATAAGCACCATTTTGTCGGTCAGCCCCACGCGAAACGTGCGATTCTTTTCCAAAATGATTCTCCTTGTGGTTAAAACCCGGGTGGAGCGCTTCGCATTCAATACAACCAAAATTAAAACTGTTTTTCAAGCTCATTCGCAAGTCCGGGTCTTGACCGCCCGGTGCGCGCCCACCGATCCGGAGAGTGGTTGCCGTACGGATTACCGGCTCTTTCGGGCCGATAATTCTTGACAAAACCGGTTATTTATGAATAAATACCTTCTGTCATATATATATAGTCCAAAGTTATATATTTATACACCAACCTGTAATAATTATATGATTCAAAAAAGTGGGGTTCTGCCTTGGCCGGGAAAGATGAAATTTCTTCAACCGAGAAGTTGCTGGACCTGATCCGGGAGGATTCGGGCGGTAGACAATCACCGACTGACATGCCGACATCCGATGAGAAGAAGTCGGCTGCCACACCCCATGCATCCGGGGCACCCGATATGCCGGCGAGTGATGCCCCGGAGTCGGAGGACGCAATGGAGGAAAGCAGGCCCGCCCCGCTCTTCTCTAACGTCATTCCCATGCGAAAGAGGACAACCGTCGGCGTTGACATCGGCTATACGGAAATCAAGATGGCCATGATCAACACGGTTTCCGAGCGCAGGCATGAACTGCTCGACTTTACCACGATTCCATTTCCCGAGGGGATTGC
>JAJDNW010000161.1 GCA_022340465.1 Deltaproteobacteria bacterium
AGGGTCTGATAGGCGTCAATCGAAGCATGATTGTTGGGGTTAATAACCAAAAAGGTTACAGCAAAATACTCTTTTTTTCAACAGCCTATTGCGACAAATTTTCCAGTATAGCAAAATTTGGCAATACTCGATTATTATCGAGCAAAAAGTCACGATTTTCCAAAACCATCGATATGTCATTTGATAATGGTTTTATTCCCTTTTTACCCTTAACGGCTTTTGGAAGTGTAACCTCAAAGCGCCGGTTTTCAGCAGCTCTTTGACATGTTTTACCACAGGCAGCTTTTCCAAAGCCTCGCGGATTCTGTCGTTTGACGGATGGATGTAAGGCTCGGTGCTTCGCGCTGAGTTGTGGCCGAGGATGCTCTGGATCACCAGGATATCGACCTCGCTATCGTTCAGGTGCGATGCCAGGCTGTGGCGCAGGGTGTGGCAGGTGACGTTGAACGGTACCTGAAGTCCTGTTCGCCGCACGATCTTTTTCAGATTCTCTTCCATGGTGCGGATGGCCAGCCGATTGCCCTTTTTCGAGACATACAGCGCTCCGGTCATCCAGCTGTTGAAGATCAGGTCGCGAACCGCCAGGTATTCCGACAGGATCTGGATCAACTCGGCGTTCATGTGCAAAATGCGCTGCCTGCGGCCCTTGCCCATAACGGTGATTTTGCTGTTTTCAAAATCCAGGTCGGCAAGGTCGAGCCGGTGCACCTCCCCAACCCTCAGTCCGAGCTGGTACATCAGGGCGTATACGGCATAATCGCGCACCCCGAGGATGGTATCGCTATCGATGGCGCCAAAGAGACGAAGGATCTGGCCGGAGGCAAGCGCCCGAGGGCGGCTGCGATAGCCGCAGCGGATTTTCAAAACATCGTAAAATGGCAGTGTCGAGGCCGAAGGCACGTCATAAAGCTTGAGGAAGTTGCCATAGCTTCTCAGGGCAAACAGCTTTCGGTTGATCGACGCGCCGCAGTTGTTGCGTTTTTTCTTCAGGTAGTGTTGGAAGTCGACGACGGCCGGCCCGCTGATGGCATCATAATCGCTGGATTCAATGAAGACTTTGAACAGGTTCAGGTCGACGCGGTTGCTTTTGATGGTCTGGGGGCTGGTTTCGTAGATGTCGCAACGGTAGTCAAAGAAGTCCTGCATGTGACTGAAGAAGGTCTGTGACGGAACGCTCATCGCCACCTCCTTTTGACGCTCACGGCATCGAGCACCTGGGCGGTGAGTTCATCAGAGACGTGGACGTAGACGGAGGTTTCGGCAACGCTGCCGTGGCCCATCATGGCCTCGATGGCCCAAAGGGGCACGTTTTTGGCGTACATCTCGGTGGCAAAGGCATGTCGCAGCATTCTGGGGGTGACCGGGGTGATGCCCAGCCTTCGGGACTGGTCCTTGATCAGACGCCGCAGCCGGTTGTTGGAGATGGCCTTGTAGTCATGGGCCGGGAACATGGGGGCAAAGGGCCGTGAAGGAGTGCTTTCGTGGGCCAGATACCGCAAAAGGGTGTCGTAAAGCCGGTCAACGACAAAAAGGGCCCGCTGCTTTTTGTTTTTGCCGTGGATGCGCAAAAGGCCGATGCGCTTTGCATGGCGGGGCTCGAAGTCCCTGACTTTAAGGCCGGTCAGCTCGCTGGTGCGCAGCCCCAGTGCCCACAGGATCGAGGCCATGGCATGATTGCGCAGCCCGCGCCAGGTGCGCTGATCGAACGAATCGACCAGTTTTTGCGCCTCGCCTGCGGGCACCGCGCGGGTTCTTTCTCGCCGGCGGACGTATTGCAGCGGCAGGGCCTGGGCCGGGTTGGCGGTGATCTTCCCGGTCTTGAGGACAAAGGTAAAAAAGCTCTTTAGGGCAAAATGGTGGTGTCCCAGATGGCTGTTGCCGATGCCGGTGGTTTTCAGATGGTCGATCCACTGCAAAAGGTGCCGGCCGTTGATTCGGGTCAGATCGACCTTGAGCACATCCCTGGCAAACCGGCAAAACGCGACCACACAGGCCGTGTAGGTCTCGACGGTCGATTCGGCAAAGGCGTTGATCTTTCGCATTTCAAGCTGGTAGGCGTCGATCAGGGCGGTCATGAAAGCCTCCTTTCCGGGGTCATGTACGGATGACGCTGCATATAGTCGACATAGACGTCCGGGTTCAGATGGGTGTATTTGACAGTATTGGCCCTTCTGCGATGACCTAGAACCTGCTGGGTGATCTCGATGCCGGCCACACGGTTCAGATGGGTGGCGGCGCTGTGTCGAAAAAGCCTGGGACTGATGGTCTGATCGATGCCCACTCGCACGGCGGCCTTTCGAAGAATGTCCTGCAGCGAGCGGGCGGACAGGCGCCTTGCGCGGCGGGTAATTAAAAGCGGGCCTTGGGGCGGCTCTCGCTGCGACAGGTAATGTTCAAGAACGCGGCACAGCGCAGCGGGCAACACCAGGCTGCGCTGCAGGCGGCCTTTTGTTTTGAGCCAGATCAGGCCGGAGGTAAGATGGATATCGCCACAGTCGATGGCCAGCAGGCTGGCGGTTCGCAGCCCGAACACCGACAGCAGCAGGAAGGCGGCCAGGTTTCTCAGGCCGCGAAGATCTACGGCCTTGGCGGTAAATTCTTCCAGGAGCCGGTCATACTGCGCCTGGTTTAAAAACTGGGGAACGGTCTTTTCGATCTTTGGATACGACAGACCGCCGGCAATGTTATCGGCGTGTCCGTTGAGAGCCAGAAAGTGGTAAAACTGCCGCATGGCCCATACGCGAAATTTTGTTACGTGAATGGACGGATTGCGGTATTTTGCGGTAAACTCGACCAGGTGAAGGTACTCGACATCAGCGATCGCTCCGATTTTGGATTCTATGAGGAAAAATCGGAACTCACGCAGGCGGACTTCGAAAGACTGAATGGATCGGTCTGAGAAATCGGTAAGGCGGCAATAGCCGATGAACGGCTTGATGAGGGTCTGAAGCATGGCGACCTCCCTTCGGGATGGTATCATGCTTCAATGTCAAGGCCCTATTTTTAAACCATTTCCTCGCTAACCGCGGGGTTTATGGGTTATACATTGAGGAAAAAGGGGAGAAACATGTCATGGACTTGCCCGGAATGCAGCTATAGCAACTCAGATGATTTAATTAAAT
>JAJDNW010000162.1 GCA_022340465.1 Deltaproteobacteria bacterium
ATGAGACAAAATATTCGGATCTTGCACGGTTGGAGTCTTTCGAAGGTGAAGTTGTAATCGTTTACTTAGAACCCCCTGCAAGGACGCAGATGGAAGCCTCCGGATTGAACGAATGGTGAAATCTGATGCAAGATGCAGGGAATAATTGGGTAGTTTATCTGATTCGATGTTCCGACAACTCACTCTACTGCGGAATCACCAACTGCCTTGAAAAACGAATCAAGGCGCACAATCAGGGAAAAGGCGCTAAATATACAATACCCCGCAGACCGGTAGTACTGAAAACGGTAAGCAGAGGAATGACCAGAAGTGAAGCGTTAAAATTGGAACATCACATCAAACAGGTTCCTGCAAAAAGAAAGTCGCATGAACTAATGACACAGGAGGAAAAAATGGCAGCAGATTTAAAAAAGGAACTGCAGAAGGTCAGCAAGGAAATCAAGGCGCTTGCGAAGAAAGTCGACAAACTGGTAACGGCTGCAGGAAAGGCAGCACCGGCGAAAAAGGCGCCGGCAAAAAAAGCACCCGCTAAAAAAGCCGCAGCCAAAAAGGCACCCGCAAAAAAGACTGCTGCGAAAAAGACTGCAGCAAAAAAAGCGCCAGCTAAAAAAGCCGCGGCCAAAAAGGCACCCGCAAAAAAGGCCGCCAAGGTAACCGCCGCCGACACGGTTCTGAACATTATCAACAGAACCACCAAAGGTATCGATACCGCTGGGATCATGAAAAAGACGGGATTCAACAACAAAAAGGTTGCCAATATTATTTTCAAGCTGAAAAAGCAGGAAAAGATCAAGAATCCCGAAAAAGGCTTATACGTCAAAGCCTAATTTTTTTCGGCATTGACGCGGCAGGACCGACCACTTGATAGCAGAAGCGGTTTCAGGACCCGTCCAACACTGGGGCAGACAACCACGACCCCGGGTCGGTCATTTTCCCTGATCCCGGGCGTATTCTTTATATAAGGAAACCATTGTCGCTTCCGTGTTCGGTGGGTCTTGAAACCGCTCTCAGTGGTGGGTCGGCTCAAGGTTTTCTGCATCTTTGCCGTCGTCAATGACCGTAAAGCCAAACTTCTTCATCCTTCCCGTTTTCGCCGTCTTCATCTTTTCGAAATTGGAAAAGGACATCCTGCCGTTGACACGATAGCACCTGAACCGAGCGTTTATCGCGAATTGAGCGACGTATTCTTTGCAGGGTCGCCTCCGGCGTTGGGGTTACCAGGTGTCGACAAAGTTGCGCCTCTGGCCCGGCGGCCGTTTTACCCGTGAGGCCGAGTGAATCGCCCTCAACACCACGTTCCGGGTGTCGGCAGGGTCGATGACCGCATCGATCTCCAGGTGCGCGGCCGCCTCGGTAGCCTTGCCGATCTCGTACATCTGAGCCACCAGTTTTTCGAACAGTCGTTTTCGTTCGGCTTCGTCGGCCACGGCCTCCAGTTCTTTTTTAAACCCCAACTTTACCGCGCCCTCCAGGCCCATGCCGCCGAATTCGCCCGACGGCCAGGAGGCGATGTGGACCGGCGTGTGGAAACTGCCGCCGGCCATGGCCATGGCTCCCAGACCGTACCCCCTCCGCAGAATGATGACCACGACAGGCACGGTCACGCTGGCGAAGGAGACGAAAAGGCTGGACATGCGGCGCACGGCGGCCTCGGTCTCGCTTTCGGGGCCCACCATGAATCCCGGGGTGTCGGTCAGTGACAAAATCGGCAGATCGAAAGCATCGCACAATTGCAGGAAGCGGGAGGCCTTTTCCGCTCCTTCCGCATCCACGGCCCCGGCCAGGTGCATGCAGTTGTTGGCGATCAGGCCGACCGGTTTCCCCTCCAGCCGGATAAATCCGGTGACAACCCCCAAACCGTATTCGCGCCGCAGCTCGATGAAAGAGTCGTCGTCGGCCAAAATCTCGATCGCCTCACGGACCTGGTAGGTCCTGCGCCGATTCGCCGGAACGACATTCCTCAATTTTTCCTGGCTACCGCAGGTCCAGTTTTCCAGGGGACCCTGGAAGTAACCCAGCAGCTTCTTGGCCACGGCCGTTGCCTCGGCCTCATCTTCAGCCACGATATCGACGACGCCGTTTTTCGACTGCACCTCGATGGGTCCGATCTCCGTGGGTTTGTAAACGCCCAGGCCGCCCCCTTCGATCATGGCGGGGCCGGCCATGCCGATCCATGAGGATCGCGTGGCGATGGTTATGTCGGCGCAGCCGTACAGGGCGGCATTACCCGCGAAGCAAAACCCGTTGTTGACGGCGATGCGCGGCACCCGGCCGCTGAGCTTGGCCCACGTGTAAAAACTGCTGATATGCAGGCCGGCAATCCAGGTGGTCACGTCCACATCTCCTGGGCGCCCCCCGCCGCCCTCGGTGTACATGATCACGGGCAGGTTCAGATCTTCGGCCAATTCAAAAATGCGGTCCAGCTTTGCATGGTGAAAGTAGCCCTGCGTGCCGGCCAGGACCGAATAGTCATAGATGACCACCGCTGCCTGGCCCCTGTCCTTGCCGAAATGGGATCGGTTGATCGTGGCCGTTCCCGTGATCACGCCGTCTGCCGCCGTCTCTATCTGCAGCTCCTCATAGGATCTGCGTTTTCGCTGAGCAGCCACCGCCAGCTGGCCGTACTCGACAAATGACCCTTCATCTATGAGATCCTCCAGGTTCTCCCGGGCCGTGCGATACCCCCGGGCATGTCGTTTTTCCGCGGCTTCGGCCCGGGCGGAATCCAGCGTACGGGACAGCAATGCCTGCAGGGCGGCCAGTTTCGATTCAATCGTGTCACTCATTTTTCATCCTCGCTGCAATCAGTCAACTACCACCCCCAATAAAACCCTGCGTTCATCGTGTCCCGAGTGACCGCAGTGAACGGGTGGTGAAATATGTTCACTCACCTACCCGCACAGCTATATCACAAAGAGCGCTTCAACGAAAACCCCATTGGAACGAACCGGTGGCGTCGTTTACCGGATGCCAAGTTTTTCGCCCAGTTCGCCGACCTGAAAATTTTCCCGATCATGTCCCGGTCGATGGCCGGAACATGGTTTTGGTTTTTTTATGTCGAGAAAAATCAAGTGACCCGATCGCCCCGGATATCGATCATTCTTCAACTTGACGGTCATCGACTAAAATTGACGTCATCAGCACAATGGGTGTCGTGTTGTTCTTTTCAGCCAGGCCCCTGAGGGTGTCTCCCTCTTGCACCTCGATATCGATAGCACTGAGCCGTTGATAAACCTTTATTTTATCAAGCTTCATTTCCTTGATGAGCTGGCCGATGGTCTTGTTTCCCAACCCGGTTCCGGCAAAGGCTTCCTCAACTTTTTCGGCCGTCCACCGTTCACCGGGCTGCATTGCCGCAGGATTGGCTTCCAGTTTTTTTATCACCGCGTAAACGCCCATGCCCGACGTTTGTTTGCTTGCCGCTATCTGGGCCACTGTGTTTCTGGGGCTGTCAACCGTGAAACCGGCATTCCTGAGTTCCAGCACAGCTTGATCCAGCGGGATTCGCTGTTTCAGGCAAAATGTTTTCAGGCTCACCAGCTCGGCATGGCCGAAAGGCGGTTCGAGTTCGGGGGAGGTGACCCATGCGTCCTTGATCGCTCCCCCGAGGTCGGTTACGTAGACAAGCGGCGGCAGGGACCAGATGCCGCTGACCACGATCCAGACGAATACGGTACAGCCGACTGCCAGCTCCCGCTTATACCGCAAGGCGCTTTCGATCCTGCCGCTCACGTATTTGATCAGAGGTTTCCAGTTGTAGTAGATGTGAAAACCACCGGCTATCAAAAACAGGAGGCCGGCATAGATATGTATGTTGCCCCACTGGTCCTTTTCCAGGCTCAGGAATTGCCACTCGATCCAATAGGCGACACGACCCTGAGGTTCGAGATAGAGGACAATGCCGGTAACACACAACAGGATGAAACTCACCAATGAACACAAGGATGTAAAAGCCCGACCATTCCATCTTTTTGTCTTCATTTTATAAATAGCTCCCAGTTGAAACCTAAATCGACCTATATAAAAAGGTCGCTCGATTAAAAACGAGCGACCCGCTGCCATATTTGTAAAATATCAATCTAATCGAAAGCCATATCCGTTTTCCAGACTTCCCAGACTTTTCCAACCAGGTCCGGTCCCGGTTTGAGCGTCATTTTCCCGGGCTTCCATCCGGACGGCGTCGCTTCCTTGCCCTTGCTCTCTCTGATGAGCTGAAATGCCTGAACCTGCCGGAAGGTTTCTTCTACATTGCGACCGACCGGCGGGGTCAGAACTTCATACCCCTGGATGACACCGTCCGGATCGATGATAAAGCGCCCGCGTGTTTCGACCCCCGCGTCCTCATCGTAGACCCCGAAAATTTTTCCAACCTTTCCCCCGGCATCGGACAGCATGGGAAAGGGGACGCCACCTTCCACCATTTTGGAGAGCTCGTTGTCATTCCACATTTTGTGCACGAAAACACTGTCGATACTCATGGATAAAACATTGACACCCAGCTTTTGAAGGGCGTCGTGCTTTTCGGCAACTGCCGAAATCTCCGTTGCTCAGACAAAGGTGAAATCACCCGGATAAAAACAGAGCAATACCCATTTTCCTAGATAGTCTGAAAGTTTGAGTGATATAAATTTGCCCTGCTGATATGCCGGTGCAGCGAAATCCGGTGCTTTTTTGCCAACCTGTACCATAGCTGAAACCTCCTTGGTCACCGTTGATTCTTTTTCGGGTTCTTTTTCGACACTTTCTCCGACAGGACCGCCGGTGGGCCGGGCACAGCCGACCTCCATTTCTTCTGCCATAAAATTCTCCTTTCGTTATTTAATACGGTCTGCTTTTTGTTATAAGCATATGTTCATTAAGTCAATGGCCATTTCTCCCTAAAAATCTAAATTTACGCCATACAGTTTTTATTTGCCATAGCAAAATAACTATGTATACAAAAAGGAGCCTAAACGTATAGACAATCGACGAAAAAAGGGGGAACGATCATGGGAAAAGCTTCAAAAGAGGAAAGAAGACAGAAGGTTATCGATGTGTTGAACAAGGCCCGCGCCATGGAGCTACAGGCCATTCATCAGTACATGAACCAGCACTACAACCTCGATGACATGGATTACGGCGAACTGGCCGCGAAAGTCAAGCTTATCGCCATCGATGAGATGCGGCATGCCGAAATGTTCGCCGAACGCGTCAAGGAGCTCGGCGGGGAGCCGGTGGCCGGTCACGACGGGACCATAGAAAAAGGCCAGAAAGTGGAAGGAATCTTTGCTTTTGACGCCAACCTGGAGGACGATACGGTCGACAGCTACAATCAGTTCCTTCTCGAATGCCGCGAGAACGGTGACAGCATCAGCATGAAGCTGTTTGAAGTGATCATCGACGAGGAGCAGATTCATTACAACTACTTCGACAACGTAAATGACCACATCGAAAAACTGGGAAACACCTATCTGGCTAAAATTGCCGGGACACCGTCCGCCACGGGGCTGGGATCGAGTGGATTTGCGGTGAGCGCCGGAGATGCATAGAAACGGGCGTCAACCCAGCGCTACATCTAAAATCATCATCACCGAAAAACCGGTCATGGTGGCCATTGTCACCAGATCGATATTGGCTTCCTGTCGTTGAGATTCGGGGATTAACTCCTCCACCACGACGAATATCATTGCCCCGGCAGCAAAACAGAGAGCATAGGGCAAGACGTTTTGCATATAGAGAACGAACGCGGCACCAAACAGCCCGGCAATGGGCTCGACAACACCGGATGACTGCCCCAGAAAAAAGCTCTTGGCCCGCCCCATCCCCTCCCTTCTCAATGGCAAGGATACGGCGGCGCCTTCCGGAAAATTCTGGAGACCGATGCCGATTGCCAGGGCCATGGCGCCGCCAATCGAGGCAGAAGAAAGATTGGCGGCCACGGCTCCGAAAGCGACACCGACAGCGAGGCCTTCGGGGATATTGTGCAGGGTTATGGCAAGGACCAGCAGCGTGCTTCGCTGCCATGACGTCTTTATTCCCTCTCTTTGTGATGTGTCCAGCCCCAGATGAAGATGCGGCAGCAATCGATCGGTCAAACGCATGAAAATGCCGCCCCCCATGAATCCGATGGCAGCTGTCAGCCAAGGGATATGGCCCAGCTGCGCGGCCATGTCGATGCCGGGTGCAAGCAGTGACCAGAAGCTGGCGGCAATCATGACACCGGCGGCGAAGCCGAGCATGGAATCCATCAGTTTGGGGTTCACCGCTTTCGTGAAAAAGACGAGCGCCGCACCGGCAGCGGTCAATCCCCAGGTAAAAAGCGTCGCCATGAGCGCCTGGATGATCGGGCTGAATTGCTGCATGAAATCGGTCATTTGAATTCCCTTCCCCAAATAGCGTTTTCAAGCACCTGAATATCCTATACCGGTTGTCATAAGTCTGTTCCGAATTGAAACCCGCAATAGAGGACGGCCATGGGCGCTATTCGGAACATTTTTCTGGCAACCACGCTAGAAGCGGTTGCATAAACCCCATAGTTGCATAAACAACATGGCAAAGTGTATATAATAATCTGTTATTACAATGGATATCAAATAGACAGCGCTACTTTCTGGATGCAACATAAAGTGAATTCTAAGGATTGTGTCTATTTTACCATGTTGTTTACCCTGCGGGAAAGCCTGAGGACTTCAGATTCCGCGTTGCTGAGG